>JALVAD010000501.1 GCA_027011385.1 Saprospiraceae bacterium
GTTCCCTTTTGATAAAAATAGCGTCTTAATAGTAGTTATTGGAATTGTTGTATTTCTTGTGAGCATTTATTTACCGGATTTTGAATTTGAGCTAATCAATCTAGGATATAAACCTATTTTATTGATATTGCTATATTATATATTGATAAAACTTTTTGGATTAAAAGCTGACATTATAGATCTTGGTGAAAATATGATTTACAAATTGACCGGTATTAAATTTGGGAATTAAAAAATGATATGAAAATTGCAATTGGAGGCATAAGTAGGGCGGGTAAAACCACAATAGCTAGGAAGATATTGAATTATTTTCCGGATAAGAAAAAAGTGATTCTTCACCAAGATGATTATGTAAATGCGGGTTATGATATTCCGCAAATAAATGAAAGGATAAATTGGGAAGTTCCCGAGTCAATCGACTTTGTTCGCCTCAAATACGATTTCAATTGGATGAGCGAGAATTTGGATACCGTTATTCTTGAGGGGATTTTTGCTTTGTATGATGAGGAAATGAATGAAATGTTTGACAAAAAATTATTTGTAGATTTGGGTTATAAAAAATTTATTGACAGAAAGCTTACGGATACACGTTGGGGCTATGAACCTGACTGGTATATTCAACATATATGGGATAATTATCAAAAGTACAGAGAAGAGATATTGAAAATAGACGATATAGTGATTATAGAGGAAAATAATGTAGACGCCTGTCTTGATGATATTTTTTCATAACTTTTTATTTAGAACCCACCTCTCTCCTCCCTTACAAGGGAGGAAGCTGCAACCCGCAATAGCACATCTTTTTTCACAAAAAAATACCATTTAGTTATAAAACAAGATAATTTTCAAATAGCTATTTTTATTAATCAAGCATCTCCACTTCTCCCTTCCCTTTGTGAGGGAAGGGCTGGGGATGGGTGCTAAAACCGGAATCAATTCTGTCAAGAGAAAGCTCAAGAGATATTGAAAATGGATGATATTGTGATTATAAAGGAAAATAATGTAGACGCCTGTCTTGATGATATATTTTCATAACTTTTTATTTAGAACCCACCTCACTCCTACCTTACAAGGGAGGAAGCTGCAACCCGCAATAGCAGCTCTTTTTTTCACAAAAAAATACCATTTAGTTATAAAACAAGATAATTTTCAAATAGCTATTTTTATTAATCAAGCACCTCCACTTCTCCCTTCCCTTTGTGAGGGAAGGGCTGGGGATGGGTGCTAAAACCGGAATCAATTCTCTCAAGAGAAAACTCAAGAGATATTGAAAATAGATGATATTGTGATTATAGAGGAAAATAATGTAGATGCCTGTCTGGATGATATATTTTCTAAATAACTATGATTTCTTCCGCCGTTCACCTAGCTTCTTCCCCAAAAGCTGACCGGTAAAAAATGCAATTATCAAGAATGGATAAGTCCACCATTTGAATCCCAGATGAAAAGCAAATCTCATAAACACGATAATCGGAATAGGTAGATGAATATACAAAAACCATTTGAATGATAATTTCTTATGTTTTGATCTCCAATATCCAAATGGTAAATTTACCAGAAAAGTAAGTATCGTAACTATTATTAGATTTGTGTACATTTTTATTTTTTTATCTTATAAACCAGTATTCATTTTCAGTAGAGTGTTCGTGGTCAAAATAGTAATTTTCATAATCAAAGCCCATTAATTCCTCAGGTTTATTAATCATATTTTTTGCGATATATCTAACCATCAATCCCCTTGCTCTCTTCGCATTGAAAGTGATGAATTTTAGTTTGTCCTCCCTGAATTCTTTGAAGATGATTTTGATAATATCAGCATCGATTTTTTCAGTTTTAACCGATTTGAAATACTCATCTGAAGCCAAATTTATTAAAGTCTTGCTACCGCTTTTAGCAATAGCCTGATTTATCTGTTCAGTAATCAAATCGCCCCAAAAATCATATAAGTCTTTCCCTCTTTTATTGGCTAGTTTTGTCCCCATTTCAAGTCGATATGCTTGTATAATATCCAACGGTCTTAAAACTCCATACAAGCCGGATAAAATACTCAAATGGTCATTCAAGAATACGATTTCATCTTTTTGAAGTGTATCAGCTTCCAATCCTCTATAAACATCACCTTTGAAAAAGAAAATAGACTGCGTTGAATTATCTAAATTATGCTCCAAATCAAATTCCCCAAAACGTTGAAAATTCAATTCTGCCAATTTTGGACTTATCTTCATCAATTTTTGCAATTGTGCCGGATTTGTAGATTTCAGTATCTCGATAAGTTCCTTTGTATGATTGAGTAGTGGGGGAGGGGAATATGGAAAATCTTTCTTAGCTTTACCATCGAGTCTTTTTGCCGGAGATATAATTGATAACATAGTCAAATTGTTTTATGATTAAATAACACATCTATATCTCAAATGTTTTTATAAGTTCGTCATCAACCATAATTCTAACCAAAAAGCTATATAAAGTAATACGGTGAAAAATAAGTATATGCCTATATTTAAATATTCTTTGAGTTTTATCCCTAGTATTTTTTGAGTATAAAAAGCTAGAAACATTTTTGACAGCAAAAAGGCAATAAATGTGGCAAATGCTATTCCGGCGATACCGTAAAACCGCATCAAAATTATAGAAAGGACAATGTTGAATACCAACTCTACAAATGAAACATACATCAATGTTTTGTTTTTGTGTTTGGCGTAGATAAATACTTCAGATAGGATTATTCTACTTGATATTATCAGTAGATATATATTGAATAAGAGGGCAGAGTATGTGTAGTCTTCATTGTAAAAATAAATAAATAAGTATTTGCTGATAAAAATAAGCACTATTGCTATTGGAAAAAATATAAGTATGAGTTTTGTGGTTTTATTTTTTATCTTTTTTGCTGTACTGTGGATATCATTCACTGCCTCGGGAATCATCACACTTCTCAATGCACCGATCAAAATCAATATAACGGGAAATTCTCTTGCACCGTATCTGTAAACAGAAAATTGGGAAGAATCAAAATTCTTTTCGACTAAAATCCCATCTATGAATTCCATGCCATTTCCTAGTAAGATATGTGCAATTATCGGCAAAGTAAACAGTAAGAAGATTTTTATGAGTTTAGGAGAGATTTGATTCAAATCTAAATTGATTGTCCTTATTGTCCATATCCATTTGATAAATATCCAAGCAACCATAACAATGAAAATCGATTGGATGCTGTGGAAAAGTAAAGCAACTATTACTATGGCAGCTAATTGTATTCCATAAAGTATTATCCCATATCTTAATAATGCATTGGAAGACTTATCGATTATATATTTTGATTCTACGAGCAATGTCGGGGCATATAACACAATGTAAATTGCCAATAACATCATTGAGTGATTGTCAATATAAGGGTTACCATTGGCTAAACTAAAGCCGGAAGTAAAATATGAAATAAAACTAACTATCAAGCCTATGCCTTGTAATAAAACAAATATATTGGTGAAAAATTTTGCTCTTTCGATACCAGATAGCTTGGGGTAGTAGGAGAGGATCGCATTGCTAATGCCCATTGTCCAAAAGAAGCTACTGATATTGGCTATAAACAGGAATAACTCAAAAGCTGAAGTCTGATTCCTGTCAAAAGAGCTTTTGACAAGCAAAAGACTAATCAGGACAAGAGATATTAGCCTTAGTATTTGATAGCTTTGATAAGCTTTTGTCGTATTACTTACCCAATTTATTTTCTTATTAATTTTTATCAAAATCCTGTTTTGAAAAATCCATTTTATTAAAAAATCATCCAAAATTAACAAAAATTTATTATTTGGCTTGTTTTTTGTACTGATATACCTAAACCATTTAGCTTTTTGGGAATAATGACAAATATATTTTTTTCAATGTCGAAGTCAAAATAAATTAGTGTATCCTGAGAATATTGTGATTTATTTTTATGAAGATAGGGGGAAAAACAAAAAGTCAAAACCCGGAAAAATTATATGGTTTGAGTATATACAAATAAACATAGTCTTATGGTTAAGAAAAGGAAAGTTCAAAAGGAAAAGTATACTGAGTATAAATCTATCACAGAGCTAAATGTAACAGAACAAAAGCTGTTTGAGATAGCTTATGATAAAATGAAAGATGCATATGCTCCTTATTCCAATTTTCACGTGGGTTCTGCTGTTTTATTGAAGAATGGAGTTATGGTCGGTGGAAGTAATCAAGAGAATGCCTCCTATGGTTTAAGTATGTGTGCTGAGAGAACAGCTTTGTTCAATGCCGGTTCAAATTACCCTAATACTGCTGTTGAAAAATTGGTAGTTGTGACTAAAAACTACAATAAAGCGGAGGAAAATGATAAGAATAAGAAAGGGAGAAAGAACAATCATGAAAATTGTATCCTCGCCCCTTGTGGAGCTTGCAGACAAGTCATATTGGAATACGAAAATAGATTTGAAAATGATATAAGTATTCTGTTGATAGATTCTAAAGGCAAGGTATATAAATTCAATACTGTAAAACAAATCTTACCTTTTGCCTTTGGAGGTTATTTTTTAAAGTGATACCAAGTTATCTATAAACAGATTAGTCTTATAATGTAAATGTGGTGCTTTTGCGGGCAGCATCTTCCTCCCTAGTAAGGGAGGATTGAGGTGGGTTCTAGATAATTTAAAAGAATGAAGTCCACTGATACATTTGGTATTCATCAATAGACAAAAAAGGCTCTCGTAGATTTCTTCTTCTTTAGGTACAAAGTGGCATAATAAATGCCGGTAGCATATCCTGAAACATTTATTACCAATTCCCTTTTACCGAAAATATTGGGGGTAAAGGTTTTATCATAGACCAATCTTCCCATTCTGTCAAATATCCTGATTTGATGTTCATCAAAATTATCGGTATTGTACTCAATACTTACATTTTCATCAAATGATGGGTTTGGAGTAATATTGATTATTCCAAAATCACCGGTGGGAATACCGGAGCACAAATCTGACAATTCAAGATAGGTATTATATACATTTAATCTTACACCTGAAACAGTTTTGTTTTTTAAACTGGATTTTTCATCACCGAATTTCATCAAATAATCTTTGATTTTAAGACTGAGCTCATCAGGATTAGCTTTAAGCTTATCAGTAAATCCTTTGCAAGGTACTGTATAAAGCAAGCCGATGGCTCCGGCAACAAAAGGCGCAGCAGCAGAATTGCCTGTAAATTTGCTTTTGTATCCGTTTTCGACTGAAATTGTGTATATCTCTCTACCGGGAGCTGCGATATCAATACTTTTTGCTCCGAAGGATCTGTCACTATCAAATACATCATCTTTATTAGTACTCGTCACAGGGATTAAGTAATCGCTTTGACACAAAGTAGGCATATCTCCAACTTCTTCCACATTTACCGGATCATTTACAGCAGAAGTGATATTTAATATACCTAATTTTCCTAATTTATCATAAACAGCACACCAATCTCTGAATTCTTTCTTGTCTTCCGGAAATCCGTTTTTTATACCGGCCGAGAGATTGGTCGCAACGATTAAAGAACCTTCCTTTCCATTGCTGTCATTGAATTTTTTTCTTTCTTTATATACATAATCATAGCCCTTCAAAACCTGCGAAACAGTTCCTACATTTGTTATGGGAAGAATCTTTATATTCCAATTTACGCCTGCAATACCAACACTATTATTTCCTTTTGCTGCTATTATTCCCGCAACAGATGTACCGTGGTAATGAGTTCTATGTTCATCATTTTTATTTACTAAATCCACTCCAAAATAATCATCGATATATCCATTGTCATCATTGTCGATCCCATCATTGGGGATTTCTCCTTTATTTCTCCAAATATTACCTTGTAGATCGTCATGGGTTATTTCCAATCCAAGATCAAGAATAGCAATAACGATGGTGTCTCCATTCCCGGTCAAACCACCTGTATTGCTATCCCATACTTTGGTAGCTTTTATTTGTTCCAATCCATATTGCTTATCATAAAACTCGTCATTTGGGACTTTGCGGTATTCCAATTTTTGATCTACCTCTATATATTCCACAGTCTCTAATTTTGATATTCTACTCAATTGTTTTGTATCTGTATTGGGTATAGTCAGGGCATATAGATTCAATTCTTCAAAAATTATTTCCAACTTAGCATTATTTTCTAGTTTTAGGTAGCTTTTTAATTTATTTGTTGAAAACGATCTGGTAGTTTTCAGTATATAAGTTGAAGAGTCGTTTTGACCTAAAAGAGATAAAGAAAAGAATAAAAGAATAATAAAGTTGAGCTTTTTCATATAAAATTTTTAATGCTAATATTTAGTAGGTATATGG
>JALVAD010000502.1 GCA_027011385.1 Saprospiraceae bacterium
ATATAATCAAAGCATCATAGCTAAGATGAAAGTATAAGCTTTTTTTAAAAAAAATATTGAACAGACTATTGGTACACTAACATCCTGCACAATAAATAAGTGGATTAATAGACAAAGTTATTTTTTGTGAGATTTACTAGAAAAAACTTCTGATTATATCCTCTTCGGTGATACCTTCTGCTTCAGCTTTGTAGTTTTTAATAATACGATGTCTCAACACATTGACAGCAACAGCTTGAATATCCTCAATATCTGGTGAATACTTACCGTTGATTGCTGCGTTGCATTTAGCACCAAGTACCAAATATTGAGATGCTCTCGGTCCTGCCCCCCAAGACAAATATTTATCTGCCATTTCAGAAGATCTATTGTTTTTAGGTCTTGTTTTTGCTGTGAGATTTACTGCATATTCCAACACATTATCAGCTATTGGAATTTTTCTGACCATTTTTTGAAAGAATAATATATCATCTCCACTAATGACCTTCTCAACTCGAGTTGTTTTATCTGAAGTAGTATTTTTTACCACGTCTATTTCTTCTTCAAAACTAGGATAATCCAATGGAATATTGAACATAAACCTATCTAACTGTGCTTCCGGTAATGGATATGTACCTTCTTGCTCTATTGGGTTTTGAGTAGCCAACACAAAGAAAGGTTTTGGTAAATCATAACCTTTACCACCTACAGTCACAGATTTCTCCTGCATCGCTTCAAGCAAAGCAGCTTGAGTTTTTGGAGGAGTTCTGTTTATCTCATCTGCAAGTATAATATTTGCAAAAATAGGACCTTTATTGAATTGGAAATGTCTGGATTCATCTAGTATTTCAGAACCGGTAATATCACTTGGCATCAAGTCCGGAGTAAATTGAATTCTTTTGAAATCCAAATGCAATGCATCCGATATTGTCTGTATCAATAAAGTTTTTGCCAGCCCGGGAACACCAACCAATAAACTGTGTCCGTTGCTGAATAATCCGATCAAGACAGATTTTATTACTTCATCTTGACCTACAATGACTTTTCCAATTTCTTTTTTTAGTTTTTTATATGCTTGTGCCAATCCATCAATCGCCTCAACATCTGATTTATAGTCCATGTCTTTTCTAATTTATATTAATTTATTCATAACAATTCCTTTAAAGGATTAATGACAATTAGATTAACGCACACAAGGTTAATTTGTTTTATAACTGATTACAACATTTTTAAATTCGTTCAATATCATCGCTGTTGCTCCCCAAATTATATGATTATTCAGATTAAAGTATGGAATATCATTTATCTTTCTCCCTGAAATCAATTCTATTTCTCCTTTTTTGACATTTCTATCATCTAACAGGTCTTTTAGTTTTACCTCCAATATGTATTCCACTTCTGACTCTTGAGCTGCAAAATGATTATAATTAGTGGAATAAAAAACAAAAGGCTGTACCATAAAACTACTCACAGGAATAAAGAGCTTTGTTAATTCCCCAAGAGTTGAAATATTGGTCTTACTCACACCAAGTTCCTCTTCCAATTCTCGCATAGCACAATTTAACAATGTTTGATCCTCTTTATCATATTTTCCTCCAGGAAGACTTATTTGACCTCGGTGCTTATCATTCTTGTTATGACTAGTCCGCTTTATTAGCGGAAAGAATAATTCATCATCCTGTTCAAACAACAATAACGCAACAGCTGAGTCCGAATAATTTTTCTTATAAGGATACTCCAATTGCCTATTGATGGGAGCCATTTGAGTCATAGCATCCATTCCGGGTAGTTTATCATTGTTCAGACTTGCTTCTATGAAATTGATACATTCTCTTTTATTCATATATTCAAAATTATATTTAGATAAACGTATATTTTTAGTACAAAAGTATTTATTAAAAATATCTTTGATGATTTGGCAATATCGTTGAGAAGTTCAACTCAAAAGACTTCACCTCTTAGGAAATCACTATAACCTACACTGAGCCAATAGGTACAGCATAGTTCACCTCATTCTTTTTTTTTATTTGCAAAAATTATTCTATTTAAAAGTTATTAATATTCTATTGAGTTATTTAAAAAGAAAAAAGGAGTAAAAAAGAAAATATGCTGATAATTATAGTCTTTTTTAAAAGCTTTGTGATTGCAAATCTAAAGGTTGTACAGCAGGATATTGAAAGCATAAATAATCTTCAAATTAATGTATTTCCTTATAGATACCATTTACAAAGTCCTTAATGTTTTCATAAATAAATTGAGGTTTTAGCGATTTCATACAATTGAAATCCGGACATCTGTTTGGGTCAGTTACCCTTGATGTGTTTTGACCGATCCAACCGTGACAAGATCTGCACGAAAGGTCGCTAAAAATAACTTTGTGTTTGTGTGGATTAAATTTATGATATCCGATGAAGTTTTCGTTTGAAGCACCTAGAATAGTGAAAGAAGGTATATCATATGCCACTGCAAGATGCATAAATCCACTGTCTAAACCGATATAGAGACAAGAATTAAGTAAAATATTACTAACTTCAGTTAAACTGGTTTTTCCTATTAAAGAAATTAGATTTTTATTCTTTGATTTTGCCAAAATTTGCTCTCCGATTTGAGTTTCATTTTTATCTCCAATCAAGACAAAAAGATAATCTAACTTATCATTTTCCAGTAAATCAAACAACGCTATCCAATATTCTATAGGTAAATTCTTATATGGAGTTTTGTTATTTCCGGATGATATTTGGACAGAAATTATTTTTTTATCGTTTGTGTTTATTGCTAATAAATCCAGACTTTTTATCATTGGTGTCAGCCTTATCTGCTCTAATGAAAACTTACTCTCAGTCAATTCCTTTTCTACCATTTTAGCGTGTAAAACAGCTGCATGAATATCCATTTCAGGTTTTATGTAATTTACACCCGGAACAAGCAATTTGTCTTTTCGAAGTGCAAAAACTTTTTTGGAAATATATTTTGCAAGGATTAAATTTTTGATAGAAGAACTGCTATAATCAAGATATGATTCATCAAAACGATGAAAAGAAATGGAAGAAACTTTAAAGCTTTTTATTTTGATAATATCATCTGCCGGAAATCTATTGAATATCAAAAAATCTTCGTCAATGAACGGAGAATTCAGTATTATGGCAACAATATCTCCTCTCTTTTTTAGTGCTTTTAATAGAGGAACTATCATTACGGCATTTCCGATTCCGGAAGAAACAAATACAGCGATTTTCTTTTTATTCTTCATTGTATTTGCAAATATGAGGAAAATTAATAAATATACATTTAACACTTATTGTTTTTATTGAGAAAGCCACGGATGCACTAATAGAAAATAATTAGTTCATTAGTGGCTAAAAAATGAAATCAATAATCTTAAAGGACGTATTTCATTTTTTTGCTTTGTGGGTTGATTTTACTGTTTATTGGCACATCTGCCCCCTCATCCATCCCGCAAAATCTTTGCTCTCCCCCTAATAATTTTTCTTCACTTTGTTACGAAAAATGATAGGGGGAAGTAGCAACCCACGACTCATCGAAAATGGAAATGCGGGTTGAGGTTTTCCCGGTTTCGGAGTCTACGAAGAAACGGGGAGTTAGAGGGCAGTGTTGCAAAAAACGAAAAAATGAAGTTAATAATCTCAAAATATCCAATAATATATCAACATTAATTGTTAATTTTGAAGAAATGAAATTTAATTAGCCACCGATGCACGAATAAAAATTATTAGTGCATTAGTGGCTAAAAAATAAAAAACATTAGTGGCTAAAAATAAACCTACATTAGCGGCATTAAAATGAAAAAAAACTTAAACATACTCTTTTCAGTTATTATTCCCACATACAACAGAGCGGAAATAATCGGCAGGGCTATTGAGAGTGTCTTGGCGCAAACTTATCAAAATTGGGAATTAATCATAGTTGATGATGGTTCTACCGATAATACCCGTGAAATTGTTGAATCCTACAAAGATGAAAGAATAAGGTATTTTTGGAAAGAAAACGAGGAACGAAGTATAGCACGAAATTTCGGAATTGATAAAGCTAAAGGTGCTTATATTAGTTTTTTGGATGATGATGATTATTATTTACCGGAATTTCTAACGACTTTTCATAAAAGTATTATAGAAAATACTATACCGGTTGCAGCATTTACCTGTTTTGAATATACGGAAAATAATGGAGTAAAATCAAAAAATAATATTCCAGTCTCTCTCCTGAACAATCCTGTCAGGTTTTTATGGGAAATGCAAACAAGCATAAGACCATTTGCAATACATAAAGATATACTGAAGGAAGAAAAATTTAAACCAGAATGCAAATATGGACAGGATTTTCATTTGGCAATAAGAATAGCTCTTAAGTACAAAGTTTTCATAATTGAGGAGTATTTAAGCGTTAATAAAATACATACTGAGCAAGGGACTCAATCCAAATTTAAAAGGAATTATCGTACAAATGCCGAACTATCATTGATGTGTATTAACAATCTAGTAATTGAAAATAGCAATCAAATTAAAGAACATTTAACTATACCAAAAATTAACGATTTGATAAATCATAAAATTTACGGTTTCGCAAGCGCATCAATGAAATATTGTGATTTTAGGTATTTATTTAGCTTAATCAAAGGTATCAAACTCAATTCAAGTCCAGGAATAACCGCATATTATTTGTTTTCAATAGCATTGAGGATGCCCTTTTACCTAATAAAATGTATTTTTGCAGGTAATGAAGGCTAATACAGAAGATATATTATTTTCGATTGTAATCGCGACATACAATCGAGCTAATTTCATAGAAAGGGCTATAGATAGTGTACTTGGACAAACTTATTCAAATTGGGAATTAATCGTAATAGATGATGGATCTCAAGATGATACTAATGGAAAAGTACTCTCTTATCAAGACAGTAGGATAAAGTATCAATACCAGGATAATAAGGGAAGGAGTGAGGCGAGAAATCTTGGAATAGAATTATCCACCGGACAATACATCAGTTTTTTGGATGATGACGACTATCTTCTTTCGGAATATTTACAAGTGTTTTATACTGAAATCAGTAATAGGAATTTTACTGTTGCGGCTTTTATGTGTGACCAAAGGGAAATAAATAAACAGGGTAAAACCATTGAAGCTCAAAAGAAAGAGTTTAATGAAAATAATAGCGCTAAATTCATATTGAAATACGCGAATAATATACAGCCTTTATGTATTTCTAAAGAGATTCTCAATGAAGAAAAATTTGATTCAAAGTATGAAATAGGGGAAGATTTTCACTTGCTTTTTAGAATAGCACTCAAATATCCAATATATTATTTTCCCAAAACTCTTTGTGTATATGTTAATCACGATTCGATGACGATGGAAAGAGAATTGAAAGATTCGTTGTATATGACTAATCCTTATAACAGACTTGATGTTATCAATTATTTTTTTGAAAAGCACAAAGATTTATTGGATAAAAACAATGTGACTACTCTTTTAAGCAATAAATATAATAAAATAGCTTATTTTTACGCTAGTCAAGCAATTAAAACAAAACATATTTCGTATGGTCTTAAAATAATAGATTCTATTAAATGGGGAGGAAATAAGATATTGCTTATTTACTATAAATTGTCAATCTATGCACGAGCTTTGATTTATTCAATTGCTAAATAATATGGGAAAGAACAAAGACATTAATGCTAAAATACTTTGGTTTACTGGATTATCAGGAGCCGGAAAAACGACTATCGCATATGGGATAAAAGAAAGATTGAAGCAGGAAAATATAAAAATAATTGTTTTGGACGGAGACAAATTGCGCAAGGGAATAAACAAAGATTTGGGATTTAGTCTAGAGGACAGGAAAGAAAATATACGCAGAGTTGCAGAAATAGCAAAACTCTTTAAAGACGAAGGGTTTTTGACCATAGTTAGCTTTATTTCCCCAACTAAAGAAATCAGAGATTTGGCAAAAAGTATTGTTTCAGAAGATGGTTTTGTCGAAGTTTTCATTGATGCACCTTTGGAGAAATGTATCCAAAGAGATGTAAAGGGGCTATATAAAAGAGCAATCTCAGGAGAAATAAGCAATTTTACGGGGATAAATTCGCCTTTCGAGAGACCAATTAACCCTGATATCACAATAGATACTGACAAATTGACAGTGGATGAATCGGTAGAAAAAATAATTAAAATCTTGATTTAGTAATAGCGACAGTATGAATTACAATATTGATTATTTGGAACAATTGGAAGCAGAGGCAATATTTATTTTGCGCGAGGTTTTTGAGCAATTTAATAACTCTTGTTTGCTATTTTCAGGGGGAAAAGATTCAATCGTGTTGATTCGATTAGCTCAAAAAGCATTTTTTCCAAATAAAATTCCTTTTAAAATATTGCATATCGATACGGGCTATAATTTTGGTGAAGTAATCAGCTTTAGAGATAAAATAATAGACAAATTGAACTTGGATTTGACAATCGCATCAGTAGAGGATTTGATAAATGATCCTAATATCAACACAAACGATTTTTCTGATAGAAACCGCTTACAAATTCCGGTTTTGTTGAATGTAATTCAAAAAGAAGGATTTGATGCCGCCATAGGTGGTGGGAGAAGGGATGAAGAGAAAGTAAGAGCAAAAGAGAGGGTATTTTCCCATAGAGATAAAAACGGGCGATGGAATCCCGAAAGCCAAAGAGCAGAATTGTGGAATTTGTATAATGGAAATAAAAACGATGGAGAGCATTTCAGGGTTTTCCCCCTTAGTAATTGGACGGAAATGGATATTTGGAATTATATATCAAATGAAAATTTGGAAATCCCCTCGATATACTTTTCACACAAAAGAAATGTAATAACTAGGGATGGTATTTTATTAGCAAAATCAGATTTTATTGAATTCAAAGAAGAGGATGTATTTGAAAAAGATGTAAGGTGCAGAACGGTTGGGGATATTACCACCACCGGATTGTGGGAGTCAAAAGCTACGACAATAGAAGATATTATAGCGGAAATATCCGTGTCTAATGTCGGGGAAAGAGGTAAAAGAGCCGATGATAAATTATCGTTAAATAGTATGGAAGATAGAAAAAGAAAAGGGTATTTTTGATATGAAAAATGAAAAACAGCTATTCAGATTCACTACTATAGGTTCTGTTGATAATGGAAAATCAACACTAATCGGACGCCTTTTGCACGATAGTAAGGCTATATATAAAAATCAGTACGAGGAATTGGAAAATCTAAAAAGTCTATGGCATAATGATCAAGTCAATCTTGCTCATTTGACCGATGGACTAAAAAGGGAGAGAGAGGAAGGAATCACCATAGATGTCGCTTATAGATATTTTTCTACACCAAAGCGAAAATTCATTATCAGTGATTCACCCGGACATCTTGAATATACTCGTAATATGGTAACCGGTTCTTCAAATGCAAATGCAGCTGTGATATTAATCGATGCTGCAAACGGATTGGATGAGCAAACCAAAAGGCATACTATAATCTCTTCATTATTGAGAATTCCCCATATCATAGTTTGTGTCAATAAAATGGATAAAGTCGGCTTTAAAAGACAGCGATTTGAGGAAATTAGGCAAGACTACGAATCATTTTCTTCAAAATTGCAGTTCTCAGATGTGAGATTTATTCCAATCTCTGCATTGAATGGTGATAATATTGTATCAAAATCCCAAAAAATGCCGTGGTATGATGGTACAACTTTGATGTACACATTAGAGAATATGTATTTTTCAGGAGACAAGGATTTGGTCAATTGCAGATTCCCAATTCAAACAATTATACAAAATAATGAAGGAAAATATTTAAGCGGAACAGTTGCCGGCGGTATTTTCAAAAAAGGAGATAAGGTATTGGTTTTGCCGCAGGAAAAAACTTCTACAATTACCAGAATTTCTCTTTTTGACAAAGAATATGTAGAGGCAATTCCAATGCAATCCGTAACTATGGAATTGGCTGATGATATCGAAATCAAAAGGGGAGATTTAATAGCAAGACCCAACAATAAACCTACTGTAAGTACCGATATTGATGCAATGATTTGTTGGTTTGACGATAATAAAGAGTTGGAAATCGGAAATGATTATATATTTTTCAGCCTTGCAAATGAATCAATCTGTAAAATTTCCTCAATTTTATACAAACTCAATATAGAAACACTTCACCGTGATTTGGATTTTGGGAAAATCGAAGCTAACGATATTGCCAGAATACAGATAAAAACAACTTCGAATGTACTTTATGATTCATATTCAAAAAACAGAAAAATGGGAAGTTTTATTTTGATAGATAAAACGACCAACAATACTGTAGCTGCAGGTATGATCAGGTAAAGTGTTTTGCAAGAAGCGAGGTCAGAGACACTCGCTAATCAGGGTTTCGGAACAAAGTGAAGAAACAGGAGGCTGGGAGGCGGCATAGCAAAAAAAGGCAATAAATGAAATGCACTAATTAGATATCAGATGATAGGATCGTTCAATTGTTCTTTGATAGTTTCCAGCAATGTCAATCCGGAGTCAACATCGGGTTCTAGGTAATTACCTTCTGCCCACTCATTCCAGGATTTCACAAATACAACTTTGTTTTTATTGTTTAGTATTGCATCCAGACATCTATTTATCTGTACTTTGAATGTTTCAGGATTAAAATTATCAAATAAATAACCTTTTCTACCCAATCTAGGTGTATTGTCCCAATTTGATATCAAAAGGGGGAAATATTCATCAACACTACCACAAAATTTGATTATATTTCTATCATCTATCCTTGAAATTATTTTGTCTATTTCTTCAAAATCATAGATTAAAGGTTTATTCAAATTGAACTTATATTCAACTTTCATCAATTGCTTTGATAAATAACGATGTTTTTTTCTGTATAAAACATTAGGCGCATGATTAAAACCATTGGAAATCAATGCATCAAACAAATTATCTTCTAATTTCCAAGACATAGAGTAATTATAACCTCCGATGAGATAAATACCGTCAAATCCTGCATTATTGGCTAATTCCCTGAAAATTTCAACAAAAAACTTAATATCGGGAATCAAATCAGGTCTATGAATAGTAAAAACCGGTTTGTTATCAAATCTGATATATCGAGAATCATTAAAAAATTTTAATAAATACTCAAAATGTTGAATATAATCTTTCTTGCCGGGATATGTTTGTTCTATCAATAATTTTCCCGGACTACCGTGCCAAATACCTTCCCAACTTTCATTCGCCCAACTCAAGCAAAAGGGGAAATCCAAATCTTTTGAAGACAACATCAATTCTACCGGTTTTTCAAGCAACATTTTGCCATTGCCAAACCAATAATGATAGTAAGAAAATCCATAAATATCATATTGTTTTGCAAGTTCTATTTGCTTTCTTTGTGTCTCTATATCCAAAAGATTATAATAGCCCAAAACCCCGGGCTTTCTTGGTTGCTTGTGATTTTTAAACAATGGTTTTGCATTTTTTACATTAGTCCACTCTGTGAATCCCGCTCCCCACCAATTGTCATTTTCAGGTATAGAATGAAACTGAGGTAAATAATATGCTATTAATTTTGCTTTTTGCATTTACGACTCAATTGTTATATTTTCTAGTAATACTAGCATTTTTTTGTCAATATTTTCACATTTTTCCAATAACAACTTATCCACAACTTCAAGGTTGATGTCTTTAGTTGTAAATTGATTTTTATTAAACATAGACCTTAAATCTATTCTTTTTAAAGAAATACTCCAATTATTCTCAATAGTATTTAATAATCTATGGGAATCATCGATTAATGTCCTGATATCTGTTGCTATAAAATTTTTATCAGTACTATTTTCTTCATAAAATTTCAGTACCTCATTCATATAATTAAGGTACATTTTGCAATAATCTTCCAAAATTTTCTTCCTGTTAGCCTTTATGTAAATAAAATTTCTTATCCGTTGGATTGTAGGATTGTTGATTAATTGATATCTGTTCTTTTGACTCAACATTTTAATATGCCGGGAATATAATGAATTAATTATTTGAACAAAAGGACGATAAATAAAGAGAAACTTTATATCGTGTGTCGTTTTGAGCCATAGATTATTTAAAAACAAACAAGTTCTCGGGTCTTTCCAAGCAATTTTTTCATTGTTTTTTGACTTATAATTAATCAATTCATTGGCGATATGAATATCAATTTCATCAATTTCGATAGTATCTGATGAAGCATTCAAATAACTAAGAGAATTTTTCAAAAACAATCCTTCGTGAAAGGATAAAAAATCCAAGTCTTCAAAATGGCCGTTTATATTTCCGATATTCGGCGAAACAAGTTTTTCTCCTATATCCAAACCACACTGTTGCAACCAGGAAGATACTAATGATGTCCCCGAACGATGCATTCCTATTATCGCAATTATTGCTGTTTCCATCTTAATTCCAATTCATTTTTTGATTTATCAATTGCTCCAATTCGTTATTATAATCCTTGTAAAAATCTTTAAGTTTTTTTCTACAATTTTTAAATTTATCCGGGTTATAATCCGCAGAAAAAGAATTTACACCAAAATCAATATTATCCAAATTGCTATCTACTCTTAGAAACTCAAATAATTCAATTAGTTCAGTACTTGTGTCTTCAAAAAAACCTTCACTTTTCAAAATCAGTAAATTTTCATTCAATTTGAAATATTGCAAATATCTTTTTATTTGATTGACATAAATTCCTCTTGTAATAAAGGAAAAATCTTGGTGAATATGGTTTTTATTAATCGATTTCTTGTC
This sequence comes from Saprospiraceae bacterium, assembly GCA_027011385.1. GTDB lineage: Bacteria > Bacteroidota > Bacteroidia > Chitinophagales > Saprospiraceae > JADJGA01. The sequence goes on from JALVAD010000502.1 coordinate 10,759, forward strand.
CAATTTTTCTTCAAAAGCTGTCTGAATCATCAATTCGTTATCAATATTGCAAAATACATTTTCGTCATATTCCAAATTATGTCTTTTTAGCATCATATTTATATGCGAAATGGCTCTATCAACAGGATTACGCAAAAGGATAATTATTTTTATATTCTTATCGTAGTTATAAATTCTTTCCGCTGCAAGTGGATGATAAAGGTAATAGGGACTTGATTCCCCAGTAATTTGGGAATTGTGAATATTTATCGGAAAATGACTAAGATACCAAGACTTTCCCTTATCAAAGTTATTGTCAAAAAAATGGACTTCCTTCATTTTTGAAGGTAAAATATCTTTATGCTGAACAAGTAAATTATATAAATATGTAGTACCACTTTTTTGAGCTCCCACAATAATAAAATCCGGTGATTTAAACAATCTTTCCGACAATCCGAATTGTTTTATAATATATCTCAGCATCGAGTTCTATTTATTAGTTTCTGCCCGAAAACAGACAATTTTTGAAATTCTGATAATTTATGCTAAGATTTTGATTTTTTTGCAATGATTTGATGCCTTAGTATCAATCACTTGAAAAAAAGTAAAAAGATAACAAAAAGAATCAATTTCAAATTTGATGTGTTTTCGGGCAGAAACTAGTTACCAATTAAAAACAAATGTACGTAAAATTCAGCAACTTGTTTATTTTATATTATTTTTGTGAGCGAAGAATTTCATTGAGTATTCAATACAAGTTTTTAATTTAATCAAAAAATATTTGTTATAAAACCCAAGATAACAATTGCGATATGTACTTATAATAGAGATTTCTACTTAGAGAAATGTCTCCATTCTTTGTATAAGTACAGCATTCACAAAAAACCATTTGAAGTATTGGTTGTTGACAATAATTCTACTGACAAAACCTGGTGCATAATTGAAAGATATAAAAAGAATTATTCAAATCTAAGATATTGCAAAGAAGAGAAAGTTGGTTTAAGCCACGGTAGGAACCGAGCAATCAAGGAATCAAAGGCTGAAATTATCGCTTATCTTGACGATGATGTAATAATATCTGATACATACTTAGACAGATTGTTGTGGGTTATCGAAAATTATAAATTTGATTGTTTGGGAGGAATGTATTTTCCTTGGTACGCAAATGATAAACCCAAATGGATTCCCAAAGATTTTGGAAAAAAAGAAATGCTACTTGATTCAATAGGAGTATTGGAAAGAGAATATGTTACAGGGCTCAATATGATTTTTACAAAAAGTATTCTCAATAAAATCGGAGGATTTCCGGTAGATCTCGGTATGATTGGAGATGCTATCGGTTATGGAGAAGACGATTATGTACAATTTGAAATCAGAAAATTAGGTGGGACAGTTATATTTGACCCGGATTTATATGTATATCACGCGGTTTTAGAAAGAAAACAGAATCTTTTATGGCAAATTAAATCCATTTTTATCAATTCTCAAACCAATTTTATTATTCATAGAAAAGATGAAAACTTTTTTAGTTTGAGTTTCTATTTTATCAAAAGTATCATTGCTGCTTTGATTTTAAGAATACCAAGTGGTTTTATAAAACTAATCACCAACAGTAAATATCACTTGCAAAACTACATTCTTTACGTTATAACCCCTGTTTTAATAACACTGGGTAGATTAAAAGTATATTTATCTGGTGCTAAGTAAACCAAATTTATTCTATTTTCCAAACGTGGTCAACTAGAAAAATTCTATCGTGATAAGGCATTATAGCAGTTTCGTAAAATCCTCCAGCAAATACTTCAAATCTCATTATTTCGAATACCTTGAATATCTCAATTCTATCTTGTTCTAAAAACAAATCTATCGAATATTCTCCGGTATTTAGAGCTAATTTTGGTATTTGACAAGTTATGATTCCTTCATCGGGAACAGATTCAAATATCGCATCGTAAAATTTGTTATTGCAAGAAAATAATACTTGCTTATTATTATCTCTAACTATAATCTTAACCAAAAGGTTTCTTAATTTCACAAGAGACTTGAATTTGATTTTAATCATTATCTCATCACCTGTAGACAGAATTTTGCTTCCATTATTTGTTATGCTGAGTATATCGATTTTGGAAACATCAATATGCTTGCTGATATTGGGCAAAGTTTTATTTTGATAGGGTTTATAGCTATTTTGATAGTCTTCGACTACCTTTTGGATAATTCCACTACTTTGGATTTCACCTCTGTCAAGATAAATACCATTTTGGCACAAATTTTTAATGATTCCAAGATTATGGCTAACCAAGATTACGGTTCTTCCCGAATTAGCAACTTCATTCATCTTCCCCATACTTTTTCTCCTAAAGTTCATATCCCCTACCGACAACACTTCATCAACAAGTAATATTTCAGGTTCAAGATGAGCAGCAACAGAAAAGGCAAGCCGTACATACATACCCGAAGAATAGTGTTTCACGGGAGTATCAATAAATTTCTCGATACCGGAAAAATCAACAATTTCATCAAATTTCTTTTTTATTTCTTTCTTCGACATTCCCAGTATAGAACCATTCAGAAAAATATTCTCTCTTCCGCTAAGTTCGTGGTGAAATCCCGTACCGACTTCAAGTAGTGAAGATACTCTACCGTTAAGAATAGCCTTACCTGATGTGGGAAAAGTTATTTTTGACAATATTTTAAGCAATGTTGATTTTCCCGAACCATTTGGTCCGATTATACCAAACACTTCTCCTTCGTTAACATTAAAACTAATATTATTCAGAGCCAATAGTTTTTCAGTCTCTTTGTTTTTTGAAGAAAAAAATTTTGAAATGGCATATCTCAAATCCTTTGATTTACCTTCAATATCATAAACCTTAGACAGGTTTTGAACCTCTATGACAGAATTTGAGCTCATTTAACGCTTATGTGATTTTTTAAAATAATTATTAAATAACATCTGCTATATTTTTCTCAACTTTATTAAAAAAATAAAAACCTGTTATAAATAACAAGGCTAAAATAATCATACTTAATCCAAAAAGTTTCCAATGCATTTCCAATCCAAATAGACACCATCTAATTCCCTCAATTACTCCAGTCAAAGGATTCAGGAAGAATATCCACCTAAGATCGGGCGAAACTTCATTAGTAGTATAAGCTATAGGTGTCACAAATAATCCTATTCTAATCGCAAATGGAACAATATGTCTAAAATCTCTATACCTTATATTCAAAGCACTAAACCAAATAGAAATACTAATTCCTGCAATTATAGCAAGTACAATAAACAAAGGGAAAAACAAAATATCAGCACTAAAATCATTCCAATAAACCAAATAATAAACCGATGTAAACAGGATTGATATTAATAAATCGGGTAAGGCCGCAAGAGCTTTAGAAGCCGGCAGCAAAATTCTGGGGAAATAGATTTTTTTTATCATATTCTGAGCTAGAATCAGAGAATTAGTACCTTGATTTACGACATTTGAGAAGTAATTCCAAGCGATTATCCCTGTTAAACTAAACAATACCGGATTTATTCCGAATGTATTTGCTTTAGCAATGCGATTAAATACAAAACTCAATAGTATTGCCGTTAGCAATGGTTCTATCACTCCCCAAATTATACCCAAAAAAGTTTGGGCATACTTTACTTTAAAATCTCTATAAGCCAATGTCCACAACAATTCCCGATAATCATACAGTTCTTGTATTTTTTCCTTAAAATTTAATCCTCGATTATTTTGAATTATCGTTTTCAATAAATATGTTTACTTTAATACAAATAAAGATTTACCTCAAAATAACCAATTTGCCAAATCCTTTTGTAAAGAATTCATTTTCTAGAACATTGTATTCTTTGCCTTCAGCATTTACTGCTTTTACTTGATATAGGTATATACCATTTGCGAGTTTTCTACCGAATTCATCAGTACCATCCCAATAATCAGTCATATTATATTCACCTATATCCAAGTTACCTAAATCAATATTTGTCAATTCCCTAACAACTTTACCAGAAAGCGTCATTATTTTGATTATTAATTTGTCAGGTATGTCTTTTCCTGAAAGTTTAAAAACAAATCTGGTTTTAGTAGAAAATGGATTAGGATAGTTATAAACATTAGAAATTTCATCTTTTAGATTGATTGTAAATGAAATTTTATATTCATTTTCTCCGGATAAATTACCTGACACATCTGTTGCTTGAGCTATCAATTGGTATTCTCCTTCTTCATCAAAAAAGTCGTGTCTGAAGATTAGTTTCGCAACATTTTTGTCTAGACTTTCTGCCGGCACAAATTCAATTTCAGAATCATTTGCTATATCAATATCGTTGACAATACCTGTTGGTGAAATTATTGTAAGTTTTTGGAAGATACTTTTATCGTTTAGTAGCAAAAACTTATTATTATCTCTAAGCATAATACTTATCTCCTGCCTTGGATTGATTAAATCACCATCCATTATATGTTTACCATTAAAGGTAACATCCAACAATGGATTCTCATTATCTCTACGAACAAAAAATCTTTTAATACCGACATTATTAAAATAGAATTTTTCTTTAATAACTCTGTCTGGGTTCACTTCAATTGTAAATTCATTCATACCCTGAAGTTCATTTGTAGGATATTCAAATTCCACACTATAACTCGAATGTTTTAATAATTTAGGATATTTTTTAGTTATAATTATCTCTTCATTGTTGTTCTTTTTAATTTTAAACCTTACATCAAGACTATCCATGTCAATATCTGTATTATTCAGAAGATATGTTTTTATTTTGAATTTATCTCCATATTCCAAAGTGTCATCATAAAAATAACCATCATCTTTATTGTACAATATTGCATCGGGATATCCTTCGTATAATACTCTCCAATAATTTATTTTCGGAGGATCTCTTTTGAACCTATCATAAGCAAAAAACTCCAGTTTAATGTATGGAAATTCTACGGGATCAATATTTGCTAAATCTAATTCATAGTTTTTATTGAGGCTATCGACAACTATATCATTAAATAAATCTCTACTAAGTTTGTGAACTTTAACATAAGAATACTCGGTAGTGTCACCGGTATATTCTTCATTCCAAAGGAATTTGTCCCATTTTTTTACTGGGCCTATGACAGTTGAGAAAAATTTACCTCGAGGTTCGTTTATCGCTACTTCAGTTTCAAGCTCGAAAACATCATTTATTGTTTTGCCTATCCTTTCACCAATAACGCCATCTCCTTTTTTGAAAATAAACACATATGGAACAGTACCTTTTGTTTCCATCAATCTGATTTTTTTTGCCCCGAAGCTTTCCAATGTACTAAATAGATTATATCCGTAAGTAAGAGAATCAGCAGCCCATTTTTCAGGCTCAATGCTTTGGGTTTCATTACCCAAAAGTGTATAGACAAATACAACCATTGAATCAGGAATTGCTTCCAACAGATTCTTGATACCTGCTCTTTGCTCTTTTACTCTAACATCATAAACAAACTGAATCATATACCTTTTACTATTCTGTATGCTATTAAAGTCATGTCCAGAATAATTTCTAAACCAACTATCAGGACCCCAGCCGGTGATAATTACTCTTGGTTTTGAGTGATTATTCAAATCTCCCCATCCTTGCCCATCTACAAAAAACACTTTTCTATTTGCCGGTTCGTATTTTTTTCCAATTATTTTGATATTGTATTTTCGAGCAATAAAATCAAACTTTCGCCCATCGAAAACAGTTCCTTTGAATTCATCTTTTAGATACTGGTAGTAATGACTTTGATTCCAACCCTCTATTTTGCTAGCAGTATTCAAATATACAAATGAGCTGTTGAGCCAGATCGGTTTTGTGTTTGAACTTGTAGTATCGGAACTTATTCTCCAATAATAAACAGTTTCATGCACGAAGTCAAAATTTGGTTTCCATTCAACAATACCTCCCTTTGAAGTAACCAATGCACTCTTCTTCAAAGAGCTATTAAATTCTTCAGTTGTATCGATTTGAAATATATATTTTTGTGAGTCAACAAAATAATTGAAAGAAGAAGCTTGAAGCGACAAATTTTTATCGGTAACTATACTAAATTCTTCAGGATAAATAGGTTTGGCTCCATTATCAACAATATAAAAGCAAAATTTATTATCCCCATTTTGATCGCTTAATTCATTATTGTCTTCTGCATCCGGACTAGGCAATTCCTCAATCAGATTATAAGGATCAATATACATAGAAACACAATTTTCTCCGATACCATTTATACCTTTAGTTGGAATACTTATAGATAACTTCTTTCTGGATTTAACGGATTCAAATTTTGAATATATAGTATCCACATCACCTTTTGGAAATTTTCTTATGATTTTTATGGTAAGTGAATCATTTATAGCATATCCTAAATTAACAATATCAAAACTTAGGTTAAATTTGCTAAAACTTGAATTTACTACGCTAGGTTCAGTAGTTATTGTTGAATAATCTATAACATAGTCCGGTCCAGGATGTTTGTATAATGTGATAGCAGGGTCACCATGAAAAGTGAACTGCTGGTTAAGCGTGACTGTCCCTATATCAGTATAGTTTTCATCTAGGGTTTTAATTGCAGAATTTACTATTTTACCAACTCCTTGTCCATAATACTCACCTCCGGTAAGGCTATATATTTTCTTGCCTAAACTTCCCAAAGAACCGGTAAATCCTGTACCGCTGGTGCCGATATAAGCTACTACACCATAATCATCCAAGACAAATTCTTCACTTTGACCATCTTTGATATTTGTGTGTATATTTCCGGAATAACATCCCAAGCTATAAAAAATCGGGAATCTATCATTTTGTAAATTTCCTATATTAAAATCTGTTCCGGTTATAGCCGAATGACCATAAAAAGTAACTATACTAGCTCCTTTATTGATGTCATCAATAATCTTTTGGGAAACGGATTCCTGTGCATCACCACTAGTTCTTCTATACGTGTGAACATCTGCACCATATTTATTTTTATGAATAATATCTGCCATTAAAGTCAGGTTATGATCTATCTGATTGATAATGTCATCTGTTCCACCAACCAAATGAATAACTTTCTTCATCCACTCTTTGTCTTCAATAGTTTGTGAATATTGAAGATAATCTTCGTGTTTTTTTACTTTATTTAGATAAGTTTCTATTTGTTGATAATTTCTAACTGCTATTCTTCCAATAGGAATAGCTGAGTAATTTTTATTAAATCTGGCTCCAAGTAGATTATCCGAACCCGGATAACCAAAAGTCGGTATAAAAAACAAAGATTTATTTTCTTCCAATTGATCTTTGGTCCTTATTTCATTATACTCCAATCCTTTTCCAATAATAAATACATATCTAGGGTCTGTAAAATGATCTTTAAGATATATAATAAAATTGTTGAGAGCGATATTATGCCTGTCAATTCCATATCCAAATTGATTGTATATATTATGAATATCGGCAATAAAAGTTTTATAACTTCCTCCCTCCGGTGAAGATCTATAGTTAGCATATTCTTCTACCCAGTTAGTATTGTTATCATCGACAAACCTGTTTTTATCACTGATTATAATATAGTTTTTATTTTTATCCTGTAGATAATCTATAAATTCAACTTTATGTAACCCAGTCACACTTTTCAATGATTTATCCAAATTGATTAATACAAGTTTTAAAGGATTAGCACTAGGGTTTAATCTGAACTTGACTAAATCATTCTCAATTACGGGAACTAGTCTAGTTTGGTTTTTCACATCATAAAGAATAAAAGATGAACCGTTCACATCAAAATTGCTTATCTCAAAATATCTTGTAAAAGCACTGGCTTCAATATTAAAAGTATAAATGCTTTTATTTTGAAAATCAAAAGCTCTGGGATATTTCAGGCTGATTACAGATACCGTTCTCCTATCCTTGTAGTCAGAATTCCACGTTCCCTCTAAATCGATTTTAATATCATCCTTAATATCGCTTTTATCAAGAGTAATATCAACATTTCCACAATAAAACCCATTTCTTGTTTCGTGTTTGACAAATTTGTTATTTACATTGATATCTATTTCGTGTTTTCCGATATTAGTAGCATAGCGAATAGATAATTCCGGTTGAATATTAATATCTAGAAAATTACTTGAATGAATTATAAAAGAGTTTTTAGTATCTTCATTACCAGAACCAAAGCCTTCTCCAATATCAAAATTTGATTTATAAATATGATTTTTAGAGTCTCTCAAGGGTTTAATAAAATGTGAATGATTTATAAGTTTTTCCTCATGAATATAATAGATTTCTGCCGCGGGTAAATTGCCACTCAAATCATTTTCGATATCTGCATATCTTTTGTTTGCTGTCGCCTTATCCCATGTCAAAAAGTATGCTGAAGTGTCGGTAAACATACTGTATTCAGGATTCAAAATATGGTTCTTATTTCTAAATAAGAAGGAATCCAACTTTGTTCTGTTTTTCTCCCCATAAAACTCTATATAATCATTTGGTGAAAACTTGCCTGAAGTACTTGCATAGATATTTATTTCCTTGCCATAAAGATATAGTTGAAAATCTTTACCCATAACATTTTCCAAGTCAATACCTGAATCTGACAATTGTTGATATGTGATATGATAAATTCCATCCTCCGAAACTGGGATTTTGTAATAATCTTTACTAAAATCAATCCATTCGTTTCCATAGATAGAAACACTGTCCTCAATAATCTGAGCACTAAGATTAAATGTCAGAAATAAAGAAAAAACGAATATAGAAAATAACCTCATTGTTGTTTTT
>JALVAD010000503.1 GCA_027011385.1 Saprospiraceae bacterium
TATTATCAGCTCCGTAGGAGCGTACTGTTTGTAGCAAGCAAGTTGATAAATAACAACGCAAAGCTCCGTAGGAGCGACCTGTACTAAGCAATATTGATAATTTTATTAGGTCGCCCCTACGGGCATAGCCGTCAAGTTAACGTGCAATCCATTAGAAATTAATAGTTTATCTACATTTTCTTTTTAATATTTGATTTTCTCTTCTTAACTCTTTTTAAGATAAAAGTGTTTCTATCTTCAATTATCCATTCCATTTCTTCTCCTTTTGTAATTTTTGCAGCTTCTGCAATTGCCGCAGGAAAATTTACATAAAATGATTTAGTCGTCTTTCTTTCAACTCTTTGAATTTTTATAAGATATCCCATATTTTTTTTGGTTTTTATTAATAGTATATATACTATTGCAAATGTATTTAATTTTTAATCAAAAAACAAATTTTATGGATACCATTGATATTAAAAAAGCATTAGAAAATCTGAATATTACAGAAGATTATGTAAATAAATTAGCAAAAGAGCAAGGTTTAATAAAAAGAGTAAGGAAAATAACATCTATAAATCTTTTACAAGCATTTTGTTCTACTTCTGTTTTGAAAACGCAATCGTTTAATCAATTGGCAATAGATATTAATAAACAAACAGGCAAAACAATAAGTAAGCAAGCTGTGTCAGATAAGGTAACAGAAAGCCTAAATTCCTTTTTAATATCACTTCTCAAAAAAATTATAAGGAATATTTACGCTGATAATAGAAATCAATCTTTAAAAAAAACTTTTCAAGAATATTAATACAGGACAGCACGATAATTAAACTACCATTACGTTTGTTTGATGAATTTAGTGGTGTTTCTAACGGAAAAGTTCAGGTAGCAAATGCAAGAGTTCAACTGGTATATGATTTAGTTTCGGAGCAATTCTTAAAATTTAGTATAGAGCCTTATAGCATAAATGATCTAAAAGCAGCGCCTGAACTTGAAATCAAGGAAGGAAATTTATCATTGAGAGATAGGGGGTATTTAACCACTAATGAGTTAAAAAGGCATTTTGAAACAGGGAGTTTTTTTATTTTTAGGCATAATTATAAAACTAAATACCTTGATAAAGAGACGTTTGAGCCTATCGATCTACTTAAATTACTAACTGCTAAAAAAAATATTGATATGGAAGTTCGTTTGAACTCGGATCCAAATGTTATAATAAGAATTGTAGCAAATATAGTAAGTGAAGAAATAGCAAATAATCGTAAACGAAAAGCCAAGAAAGATCTAAAAAAAGTTACCAAACCCTACCTTGATATGTTGAACTTTACAATATTTATTACAAATATTCCCAAAAAAATTGCCGATAATACAAGATTATACGATTTGTATAGTTTGAGGTGGAAAATAGAAACAATTTTTAAAAATTGGAAATCAAATTTAAACTTTGACAAAATTCATAATGTTTCTAAAATACAATTAAGCGTAATGTTACATTCAAGGCTTTTAGTTGCAGTACTAATCAATTATATACACATTATTACAAAACAGATAATAGCAACTAAATATAATAAAGAGTTAAGTATTTATAAATTAACAAATTACATAGCAAAGTCATTAGGTGTTATAAATGTTATATTACAATTATTTAATAGCAATAAATTGATTAATTCCACGCAATTATATGTCTTGGCATACTATTGCTGCTATGATAAA
>JALVAD010000504.1 GCA_027011385.1 Saprospiraceae bacterium
ATTCTATATGGAGATAAAATAATTCTAATTGATGAAGAAGGCAATGTGATTGAAACCAGTGACAGTTATCCAGAGTATTGGGCTACTTCGACAAAAATGCATATTCATGATTATGACAATGACAGGAAACCTGAAATATTGACAACATACAAATATGGAATCTTAGATTTTGAATTTGATTTACCGGGCTACTTTTATCAACCTTTTCATTTGACTTATAATTTCCCTCAAAATAATTCTATTAGTGATATTAAAACGCCAATATTATTGAATTTTAACAGTGAAGTTAATAAAAGTGAGATTTTGAAAAATGTTAAAATGTATTCTGATTTGACTGAAGATACTATCGCATTTGTTGTAAATAAAACACAAGGATTTCAATATGAATTGAAACCTATGAATGACTTTATACCTAATGATAAAATAGTTGTTACGATATCGAATGAACTTAAAAGCAATAGCAATCTTTATTTTGATGGAAATTTAAACGACTATGTTGAACTTGATAGCTCTGATAATTATACTTTTATTTTTTATACGCTCAAACAAAATATTATTAATAAACCGGAGATTAGATGGGAGTCAAATATTGTTAATTCTGTATATAAAGACACCAAAAGACTTGCAAAATTCAGTATTGTTGATAACAATCCGATTAAAGATATTATTAAATCATGTTTTCATGGCTTTGTAGAGGATTTTAATAATAATACTGAACAGTTAGCTTTACCTGTTGATTCTATTTTCGATAGTGATAAAGAATCATTTGAAATTTTGATAAATGCTTTTGGCAAAAATGCCGGTATTTATGAATATCAAATTGTTGCTGATAATTATTCTAATCCTGAATTTGACACACTCAAATTTAATATTGAAATACTTGAAGAAAATGGGGTGTTGTTTAAAAGAGATGGAGTTAACAATCTGAATACATTTGCTCAAAAAAATGATTCGGTTAAATCAGTATTCAGGTTAAAATGGGATAGAAACTTTGAAAATGCAAATGCCTTTAATAATAATCGAATAGTAGGTGAAAAGGATGCTATATTTTTGATAAAAAGAGAACAAGATTCTTATAATAAGGATTCATTGTTCCTGTACAAATTTAATTTATCAAGTGGTGATGTGATTTGGCGCAATTTTATTGGTTATAAAGCCATTGCAGGGGATCTGGTCTTGGATAGAGGACTTTTGTATTTTCAATATAATGATTATGTTAATTATACTCCTTTATTGAAATGTATTGATGCATTAACAGGCGAATTTGTATGGGAAAGTAGATTTGAAAATCAACATGTTGAAAATTTATCTCCGGTGGTAACAGATGAATATGTTGTAATGGCAGGAGGTGAATATGGAGGCGTTTATTGTTTTGACAGATGGACAGGGAAAAAACTCTGGTATGTTAAAACAAAACAGGAAACAAATTGGACACCTTCAGTATATGAAAATATGGTATATGCTGTTGGAGGTGGGGAATTAAAGGTGATAAATATAGAAACAGGAGCCGTTGAATGGCAAAATGATTTTAAAGATTATGCAAGCTTTATTAATGAGTCCGTAATAATTGACAGCATAAATAATTCGCTTATTTATAAAGGAGAAGACAGTTTGTATTCATTAAATATTTTTTCAAAAGAATTGAACTGGACTTATCCTATTTTTTACTCCAATAGCAATGCTGTTC
>JALVAD010000505.1 GCA_027011385.1 Saprospiraceae bacterium
ACCTTAAATCCGCAAGCGAATTTTAAAACATAAAGATAGGCATTTGTGACCACGTTATGAACTTAATTTTGGATAAACTGTATAATCTGTTGAATAAAATGAGCTATTTTCCCTTCTGCCGAGGTGTTGTTTCGTAACTTAATTCTGAAATTCATTTGACAACAATTGCAATCCAACCCTAAAAACTTAAACACACTAAGTGTCAGCGCGTTATATTTCACGACAAGGCACAATACTCCCATGGTTAGCTTTTTATCTTAAATTTCGACTAAATCAGCTGATAATATGGTTTATCAGTGAAGAGTTTTAATACCCATCGTCTTCCTTGGTACCCCCATCTTCCGGCAACAGTAATAAAACGGAAAATAAATCTTTTTAAACGTGTTGTTTTAGCTATCCCTTCAAACTTATCAGCAACAAGAGAGACAAAATAATTGTAAAAGTTCTTTATCATTGCGGTAATTATCATAAAGCTATTGTTTTCGTTTAAGAATGAAAAAGGCAAATGCTTCCAGCTGAAGTCGTTGTTCATTTCGTCAAAGATCTTTTCACTGGCGCCTCTGGCGTTGTAGTATTCAATAACTTCTTTTTCAGTTGATTGATGATCGTTAGTTAAAATAGTACGATAAGAATAGTTGTCTTGTGTAAACAAATCCATCTGTGAATCATCTCTTTTCTCACGCATTATTACTAACCGATAATTTCTATCTTCAAAAAATTGAGTAAATAGAATAGAGGCTACTTCATAATTTTTGAAATTAATGTCAACACTTTGCCATTCAGATATTTCACTTATTTGCTCAAACAAACTTGCACTTTTATTGGCACGTATGTAAAATAGTTCGCTGTGTTTGTCTACCACGTCAATAATTTCTTTTGAGTACGAACCAGCATCCATTCTCGACCGATTTATATTTATCCCTTCAGATTCTAACAGGCTATAAATTCGCTCTAACGTCTCTTCTTGTTTAAATTTCACATTGGCATTACCATCTCTATTTTCAATTCCAACTATTTTATTGCCAATAGTAGCTATGCCGGGGAAGTAGCCTTTATTCTTTTTGTAAGTGTTTTTTGCATCCCACTTGTGGTTAGCATTTATTTGATTGTCATAATCAAAATCATAACTCTCTCCTGACTTTAATTGGCCAGTTTTTATTAACGACCTTATATTTAATCGGTTAAGCTTTTTGTTTATGTTGAAATTGTAGGATATCCCTGAATTGGATGTGTAGATTGTATTTTCTGTAGTTAATTCCTTTATTGCTCTCAAAACTGTATCTGCACTTGGGACATTATTACCCGGGATGCTTTTTAAATGTTCTCCCAGATGGGTATTAATGTCCTCTATTACATCACCACCGCTAAGAAATACATTTGTTAAATTCCTGAATATCTCACTATATTGATAGCCTATTGTTTTAACTCTAATTCCAAGCTCATTATCAATTAGTTGACTTAGCCCAGACTTGTTGAAATGATAATTTACTAATGAGATTCCTGCAAATGGATTTATTTTTGTCTTTAAATTTTGTACCTTCATATCCGTAAATGTTTTACCAACTTATTTTGTTGTTTAGTATCACTAAAATAAGTGAAAATATTTACATTTCAATGGCTGTGTAAGTTTTTCTTACACAGCCAATTGATTTTTTTATTAACAATTTAGTTGCGGATATAAGG
>JALVAD010000506.1 GCA_027011385.1 Saprospiraceae bacterium
CTTCATGATCAGGCCGCTGTAAAAAAACACCAGTCCGCCGGGGGCGGCAAAGGCATTAAACTGATCACTGCGGACCACAAAAAAGTGATAGTCAAAATACTGGGGTCCGGCAATGGTCAGGACCTGGTTGCCGAGTTCATTGATATATTGGCTGATATCAGGGTCATCAAGCAGCCTGAAACTTGTGCGGACTGAATAGAGCAGCTTTTCCCCGACCTCGCGCTCCTCGCCGATGGTCAGGGAAAACCCGCTTACGGGCAGCAGAAGCTGGCCTGCCAGCAGAAACAGACAGAGAAATCGTGTCAACAGGGATCGTGCGATTTTTTTCATGGACATGGAATACAGAAATTTTTCAAGCATGAAGGTAGCAGTTCAAAGGACCAGGAACAACCGATCCGACCACCCTGATGTATACCTGTATCCATCCTCCTGCACAAGAGCATTTTAGCTCATTGATTACGATATATACAACCGGCACACCAAGACTAAATCAGCCATTCCCAAAGAACAACTATTCATCCTCCATGAGTTACAAATGAAATGGAATTATTGACAGTATCATCGGAAACATTACTAATATTGGAAAGTTACCTCACAGAGAGATGCGCAACTTGACACGTTACGGAGGTTTTGTTATTTTACACAAAATAGATGTATAAAGAGAAAATATAACCTAAATACAGATGGATATGCCAATTGAGTTATTAAAGCTCGGATTTGTAGGAATTATTTCAGGCCTATTCTCTGCATTTCTCGCTATACGCGCACATCGCGATAAGAAGTGGTGGGAATTACGTGTTGAAGCTTATAAAACGCTAATTGATGCTTTGTCTGACTTAAACTACTACTTTGATAGTAAGTATTTAGCTGATATTACAAATCAAGCAATAAGCGAAACAAAAAATAACCAACTAAATAAGTTTTGGAATGAAGGATATCACAAAGTAAGGAAGGCAGCTGATAGCGGCTCTTTTCTATTTTCAAACGAAGTAAATCATGCATTAAAAAATTTCATGGATCATAACAGAAATGATCATCATGCAAGCTACTTCGAATATTTAGATAGCCACTCAGCATTGATTAATAAATGCCTTGAATCTGTAGTTTCTTCAGCCAAAAAAGATCTAAAAATAAAAAATATATTGCTATAACAAAGAGATTCGGCAGGAAGATCAATTTTTATAAATTCAGTCTTGCGACTAAATTCCACAAGATACTTATGCAATCAATCAACTTCAATATCCAAATAACGATAAATAGTTAACTCATGGAATTTAAAATTCAAATTACTTGTGAATGTACTCATAATCAATTTTTTCTAATTAATACCCACAAAAATGATTATAAATGCAATAAATGCGGGAAGATATTGTTCAAATTACATGTAATAAAAGGATATATATACATTTTATCTAATCCAGCGATGCCTGGATTACTAAAAATTGGATACACCGAAAGGGAAGTTCAACAAAGAATTGATGAATTAAATAGTACAGGTATACCAACACCATTTGAGATTGAAGCAATTTTTGAAAGTAATAATCCGTTCAAAGATGAGCAAAAAATACATAATTATTTTTCAAATAATCGTTATTCAAAAAACCGTGAATTTTTCTCAATTGAAATTGAACAAGCCTTAAATAAAATTATTGAAATATTATCAATTACCCCTCTAT
>JALVAD010000507.1 GCA_027011385.1 Saprospiraceae bacterium
TTGTCAAGAAAGGGAACTCTTGTTTCTATACCGACAGCCATACTCATTTTATCCGTATAATTGAGATTATGATCCGGTAGAAAATATTTCATATCCCAGTATAATAAATAATTCAATATCTCTTTTTCCTTAGGGATATTATTCAAGGAGTCTGTTAAAATTCTAGTGGGATTAAAATTTCTGATTTTATCTTGAATGGAGGAACTAAACAGGGATTTATTTATATCCGATGGTAACCACTCATAGTATCCTGCCAGTCTTTCAAGTTGAGGAAGGTTACCGTGTTTTAGGAGTTTTGCTGCTCTTCTTACATTTGGATTATCTTGAGGTAAGACAGAAATAAGTTTTTTCAATCCTGAAGCGATAATTCCGGGAGTGAGTTTTAGATATTTTTCCATCAAAATAGCTTGATGTCTTCTATATCCTGAAAACAAATCGTCTCCACCTGTACCGCCAAGAAGAACAAAATCCCCATTTTCTCTAGCTTTATTGCTTATTTTTAAGACATTCAAGGGGGCTGCATCAGCTTGTGGCTCATCCAAATGCCAAATCATTTTGTCAAAATCTTTGACGATATCGACATCGGATTTTACTATTTCAAGATCGACATTGAGATGTTTAGCAACTTTTTTTGCATAGAACAAATCGTTGGTGAATCCTTCAATATTGTCTTTGGTCATATCCGTATCTATGGTATATGTCCTAAGCTTTTTACCTGATATTTTTCGTGCAATGGCTACAATCAAACTTGAATCCAGACCTCCTGACAGGAAGAAGCCAACGGGAACATCTGATTGCAATTGTCTTTCAACAGCATTAGTGAAATGCACATCCAGTTTGTCTATCCACTCTTTTTCGGTAAATGCATCATATTCTCCCGTGAAAGGTATTTCAAAATACTTAGTGAAATTCAGTTCGTTGATATTATCCAAAGATATCTTTATAAAATGTCCCGGTGCAAGTTTTTTTATATACTCAAAAGGTGTCTTTTCACCTGGTGAATACAGATAATGTAGATAATTAACCAATGCTGTATAATCCAAATTTTTGTTTAAACCGGGAATATTTAAAAATGATTTTATTTCTGAGCCAAAAATAAAATCTCCATTATGAGAGTAGTAGTATAGCGGTTTTATACCGTATTGATCCCTACAAATTATCAATTCATTTTTGCTTTTATCCAATATTGCTAAGGCGAAAATACCATTAAGCATATTAAATATATCAGTTCCGTAAATTTGATAACCGGCAAGTATAGTTTCCGTATCCGTAGATGAATTAAATGAGTAGGAATTACCGATTTTACTCCTTAATTCTTGATGATTATATATTTCACCATTGTAAATAATAGCTATTGAATCATCATTTGAAAGCATTGGTTGGTGACCACGTTTGGACAAGTCCAAAATAGACAGTCGTTGATGTGCAAGAGCCAGATTTTTGTAATAAATGGTTCCTTCATCATCTGGACCGCGATGAGCAATCATTTCGTTGGCCTCAACTACGTATTTAAGAATATCTTTATTGGATAATATTCCGGTTATACCACACATTTATATTCTGTTAATTGAATTCATTATTAATTCACCTGTTTTATTCCAATCAGGCATTTTCAAAACTTCCTGATACGCCAACTCAGCATTTTGTGTGTTATTTGAATTCATACTCTCTTTTATTTTTTCCAAAATGTCTTCCGGATTAAACGGATCAAAAAACCAGGAATTGTAGTGGCATACTTCACGAGCAAAGTCCATATCCGAAGTGATTATTTTCTTTTTGAAAAACATAGATTCGATATATGTTCCTGAAAAAGATTCCAATATAGTTGGCAATAGCAAAGCTTCTATCCTAGAATAGAGGTAGCCTATATTTTCCATTGGAATACGTCCCAGATTAATCAAAATATCCTGTATTTGTCTTTCACTTATTAGGTTAATGATTTTTTTAGCTTGTAAATTTTCACTTTCATCCAAAGTAATATAAATTTTTATATCAAGATTTTGTTTTTTTATCAGTTCGGCTACTTCGATTAACGACTCGATATTTTTATGTGAATAATAAACACTCAAGCAAAGGCATTTGTATGATTTGTCGTTATTTGTTGCTTGTTCTATGTTTTTATCATAGACTATTTCTTTCTGTAAATTGTCAACAGAGACAGCATTTGGTGCAATAAATATCTTATCGGAATCCAGACCATATAGCTTTATTAATCTATTTTTAGCTGTATTTGTTTGGGCTAAAAAATAATCCGAATATTTTAATCTTTTTTTGAAGAGAAACACCATTAATCGGGAGATGATCAAATCTTTGATTTTCATTTGTTTCCAAACCTTACTTTCGGGATAAATTGCATATGGAAAATGGAACAGAGTAATCTGCTTATATTTTTTTGTTGGTAAGGCGGTATTTCCCATATTGAAAACCTTGTTAGCATTTGTTTTTTTCAAAATTTTCAATATCCAATAATCAAGTGCTAATCTCATCGTTAGATTGTGAAAAAATGACGGAACAAAATGCAACTTGATATTATCAAATATCAAATTCCTGAATAATTTGTCATCAGGAACTACAGCTATAAAGTTTAACTCTCCAAAATTTTCTCCCAAAACTTTGATAAAATTGACAGCTACCGATTTTGCTCCTCCTACTCTTAGTGTAGCTGCATTGATAAAATACTCTTTTTCTGTCATATCAAGTTAGTTCCCTATTCTCAAAAATATTTAATCTACCAAAAAATCTGACTATATTTGCCGGTAAAACGGTAAACACAAAAATAGTAAGAGCCCCCGGAAGATATCCTCTTGTTATAAAAAAATACAAAAAAGATAAAGAAATTGAATACACAACGATTGCATACCGGTTATCGATATTTGTTTTTGTCCATTCCCAAATTCTTCTGTATATAAATCCTAAAATGAAAGAAATGCCTATTAGTCCATACCATCCATAGGCTATATACCATTCGGAGAAAAACAGCATTGCCGCCCATTTGTGCGCATCAATTTGTTCTAGTTCTTTATATACTTTGATTGGATCTCTTATGTATTGATCGGTGTTTTTTTCCGGATAAAACTTCCTTGGTATAGGTAGCATTATGGTATTAATCAAGATATCATTACCTACAAAATCTACTTTTTCAGGTATTGCTTTAATAATAACTCCAGAAATTGGAAAAATATTAGTTTCTTTAAATGCTGTCAGTAAATAGCTCTGATTTGGTCTTCTATCAAGCTTTGATAAATTGAGGCCCTTATTGTGATTTCTTATTATTCCTATTATTCCCATTGACATAATAAAAATAGGTAAAACAATCAATATCACAGTTAAAGGCGGTCTCTTTTGTACACTGAGATAGTATGCGACCATTAGTGTTGAAAACAGAAGCAATATTCTATATCTAAATCCAAGGCTTGAATAAATCGATAAGGATAGCAATAAAAATAAAATAAATACCCAAAATTTGGAACTCAATAAATTTAATTTTTTCATAGAAAGCAGCATTAAAGCGTTTCCAACTATCAAAAAATTAATTCCCATATTCAAATAGTTCATAAATCCCCCAAACTCTCCTGTTTCAGAAAATACGGAATTGCTAAAAGGATTTAACTGGGCGATAAATCTACTTGGATTTGCAATAGCATAGAGGGAAATTCCAATGATATTGATAATTAATGCTATAAAAAACATCTTATTATATTTATTATCGTATTGTTTAATGATTTTGCTTCCGTTTGAATAAATAAAATAGCCGAAAAAGATGGATAATATTGATAAAAAGCTACCAAACCAAGCTGGTTTGTAAAATTGACGCATGAAGTGCTTAGGAAAGACCTTCATATCAATATTGATAAAAATCAATGGTCCGATTACAGTATAAACCAGATATACTAATCCGATAAATACAATAGGGGAAAATATTTCCAGTTTATTTTTGGATAATAATGATTTGGTTAAAAAGAATGTTATTATTGAAATTATTCCAATAATGTATACCTTCTCATCTATTGTTAATAATTCCATTAATAATATTTGTTTATTAGCTTACGGAATTGTAAAAATCTGCAATTCCTGCTCTAAACCTTTTCCAAGTATATTCTCTAGCTTTTTTCTCAGCCTCTAAGCCCATTTCGAAATAATTATCATCCTCAATAAACTTCTCTATTTTTTCTGCCAATGCTTCAGCTGATCGAATTGGTATGATATAACCTTGTTTTCCGTCTTCAATAATATCTGCTCCTGAGGTATTATTAGTGGTAATAACCGGTAATCCACTTGCCATTGCCTCTAATATCACAAGGGCAAAACCTTCTATAAGAGAAGGAAAAACGAATATATCACTTTTATTAAGCTCTTCAGACAGTTTTTTATGGTTCAAATTAAGTTTTACTTTTATATTGTCATTGTGTGAATAACTATCCAACAAGGCTTGATCTGCTTTTCTTCCACATAAAGTCAAGACTACATTTTTTGACTGGAGTAGATCCATAGCATCCAGAAGGTACGATACACCTTTTCTTTGGATAATATTACCTACAAAAATTAAATTTAGAGTGCCAGATTTTTTCTTTTTCTTTTTAGTGATATTAAACTTGGAAAAATCAACTCCATAAGGTATTACTTTAATGATATCTTTGTCAATTCCGTTTTCCACCAGACTGTTTTTTGTGAAAGAACTTGCAACCACTATACTATCAGCCATCTCAGATTCAGCAATAAGCTGACGCAATTGATGTTCAGGAAGCCCCATTTCAACTTCATTATTCAAGGAGAATTGCGCCGCAGGTACTCTTTCTATTTCCTCTTTAAAAATCCTTTTTATACTTAAAGGATGAGGGTGAACTTGAAATAGTATTTTCTTGTTATCTCCTGTATAGTTTTTGAATGCGTTATAAGCGTAATAGCTGTATAAAAACAGATTTGAATCTGTCTTTAAAGCTTTTTTCAAAGCTATTTTGCTCAATATATTATCTTGTTTTCTGAAAAAAGTATCATCATTTTCCTTTTTAATCAGTCGTAAAATTTGCATTAAAACTACCTCATAAGAATTGTAAACTTTTGCATTTTCAAGACCATTGCGATATCTTTTTTGAAAAAATGGAGAAAGTTTTTGAAGTAAATATGGACTATAAAAATCAGTTACCAATTGTTCAAGTGCGCCGATTTCATTTAAAGCTAATGCCAAATGATAATGATCTCTTGAACCTGCATGCGTAATTATCGCTTTTCTCATTCTCCTTGTTTTGGTTTATTTTCATAAAGTTTTAAAATCAGATTTTTCCCGTTGAAAAACAGATTTACAGAAAACAAAATTAAATAAATAAATATGATTAAATATAAATTAATGCTGCTATTCAATGTTAAATAAACACCATAAATAGCAAATAAAGAAGGTATAAAACTCAGAATTATTATCCGTATTATTTCTCCTTTTGAAGTGTTACTAAATAGTAAAATTAAAAAGTTCATTGCTACAAGCAGTCCTGCTATTTCTGAAAATAGCATTGCCATTCCGATTGACTCAAGACTTCTTACCAAAAATAAGGGTATAGTAAATAATAATGTAACTTTAATCACTACTATTGAAAATGTCTCTTTTGTGTAGTTAAATGCTCTTATAATCGATAAAAAATTGTAGCTGAAATTAAATAAAATGGACGTTGCGACTATGTAAAAATAGAAAGCTTCATCAAATTTTAACTCATTATTTGTCCATATTTCAAATAGGGTTTTGGCAAAAGGACTTAGGATTATGAAAAATATCGAAATCACAAACCCACTTAAGCTTAAATTAAAAAAAATAATATCAGATATTCTTCTCCAATTCTTCGCAGCAAAATTTGCTTGCATTTCGGGTAATGTAGGGTTGATTATACTTGCTACACCTCCTGTGGCGCTATTTCCGATTGTTCTTGTTGCTGAAAATAAAGGCACAATCGATTCACTGATATAGTGTGAAATATATAAAACTAAGCCATCGTGTTGGAATCTTTCTATAAAATTGCTAAATAATAGAAATAGTGATTTTTTAAATGTAACAAGTTCTTCCTTGATATTTCCTTCATTCCACCAAGGATAAAAATCAGGAGCTACATTTTTGATATTGATTGCAAAAATGAAGAGGACTATCAATCTAAATACAGTTAATAAAATAGCAATTAAAAACAGATCTTTAATTAACCATACACTGAAAATCAAAACTATTAGATCAAGGATATTGTATATAAAA
>JALVAD010000508.1 GCA_027011385.1 Saprospiraceae bacterium
GGTTTCAGGTTTATATGTTTCGAGTTCCAAGTTCCAAGTTGAGGTCTCATAAATATGGTTGACAAAAACTTGTGAACTACCAACTTTTCTTTCAAAAATTTCATTTGTTAATTAATAAAATTTATTCTACATTTGTCATGCCGATAGAAGCGGAGAATGTATCTGTTCTAGGGGGATCAGACCATTCAAGGAATACATCGGTCGAAAAGAAAGGTTCTTTTTGAGCAGTATCTTTAGACAAAGGTACTGCTTTTTTTTATGTTTACATTTGTATACTTTCTATAGGTATATTCCTTTTTATTTGAATACTTTCTTTTGCTTATGCCTTTCCAAATCCCCCTACGTTTTATGGGTAAAGTCAAATAGTTCCACTTTTGGTCTTTTTCCTTTACTTACACCCAAAATATATTCTTCAAATTCTACCGGTGTCTTATATCCTAACGCAGCTACAGGTCTTTCATTATTCATTAGTTCTTTAACTTTTCTAAGAACATTGTTTAGTTCTTTTGTGTTATTTATCTCATAACTATCTAAGTAATCATTTTTTATAACTCCATTCAATTGTTCTGCTGCTCCATTTTGCAAACAATTTTTAGCTACGCTTATCTTTATTCCTTTTGTTCTTAGTGCATTTTTGTATTTATTTGACAAATATTGACTACCAGCATCTGTATGATGTATTAATCCATTTAACTCCTCATCACTCCTTTTTTCAAACATTTGATTAAGGGTAGCCAAAGCACAATGACTTTTCATATTGTCAGATCCATATAAACCTAAAATCATTTTGCTATACATATCTTTAAGCGTAAATATATAATACTTTTTACCTCCTGTATAATAATATGTTATGTCCCCTACAACAGCCTCGCTTATCGATTTTAACACTATACCATTTAATAAATTTGGATACTGATGTTTTACTGGTATCGTTGTTCGAATCCATTTTCGTTTGACCTTTTGGACCAAGTTTAATTCCGACATCATCTTTTCAAATTTTGTAATACCAACTCCTCTTACTTCTGATATTTTCGCTGCTTTGTATAATGTACGTGATCCCATTTTTTTATGTCTCAATCTTACCTGTTCAACTTTTTGAACTACGACTGATTGTATATCTTCTTTTATCGCGGACTTTTGCCTCCATTTGTAATATGCTTGTCTACTAATCCCTACTATATCATAAATTTGTTCATTTGATATTCCTAACTCCTTTTTCTCTTTTACAAGTCCTTTGATGACAGCATATCGTACTTTTTTTCAATATCTTTTCCCAATAATTCACTACCCAATTCTATAACCTTTTCTTTGTATATTAATTTTACTTGTTGCTTACCTATTATTCGTTCTAATTCCTCAATCTTCTTTAATAATTCAATGTTTTTCATTGACTCACTTTTCTTTTCTACTACTACTCGTTCCGTTGCTGGAAGCTTTCCATATTTTTTAATCCAGGTATAAACTGAACGTCTACTAACATTATACAAACGGCTTAGTTGAATAACCGTAATCTTACCTTCCTCAATCATTGATACTTTCTCTTTCTTGAACTCTGGACTAAATGTTCTTACCCTCTTTTTTTCTTCTTTTTTCATCTAATTTAAGCTTTTTGATGAAATTTCTGAAATTTTTACTTCACATTTTTCTGTCAACCTATCCTATGAG
>JALVAD010000509.1 GCA_027011385.1 Saprospiraceae bacterium
TATAATATTGAGAATATTGAGACTATTATTTATCCAAATCCCACAAAGGATTTAATATCAATATCAAATCAAAATAATACTATTAATAGAATATCAATATCTAATTTATCAGGAAAATTATTATTTTCAAAAACAATCAATGAACATAGTTATTCATTAAATATAAGAGACTTTGATTATGGTATATACTTTTTGAAAGTTTATACTGGAAAAAATATTTTAGTAAAGAAAATAATTAAAGAATAATGCCAAAATCAATTAAATAAAAACCGTCGCTATTTAATTAGCAGCAACGGTCTTTATTATAGTAATTCTCTATCTACTTCTCTATTTCAGCAAATGTTTTCTTTATTATTGAAACGCATTCCATTATTTGCTCTTCTGTGATTACCAATGGAGGAGCGAACCTGATAATATCACCATGAGTAGGTTTAGCAAGTAGGCCGTTGTCTCTAAGTTTAAGACAGACATCCCATGCTTCCATACCATTTTTCGGTTTGATAATTATCGCATTTAACAAGCCTTTCCCTCTTACCAAAGTTATCATATCAGTATCGATGCTTCTCAACTCTTTTCTCAATATTTCCCCCATTTTAAAGGCATTCTCAGTCAAGTTTTCTTCTTTTACAACTTCCAATGCAGCAATAGCTACCTTGGCAGCAATTGGATTCCCTCCGTAAGTTGATCCGTGTTCACCGGGTTTAATCGTGAGCATAATATCGTCATCTGCTAGAACAGCAGATACAGGATAAGAACCACCTGAAAGAGCTTTGCCAAGAATCAAAACATCAGGCTTTATACCTTCATAATCTACCGCCAGCATCTTACCGGTACGAGCAATTCCGGTTTGAATTTCATCTGCTACAAACAGCACATTTTTTTCTTTACACATAGCAAATGCTTTTTTCAAATATCCATCATCAGGCACCATCACCCCAGCTTCTCCTTGTATAGGCTCAACGATAAAAGCCACCACATTTGGGTCTTCCAATTCTTTGGCGAGAGCAGTTAGATTATTGTATTGTACACTAACAATTCCGGGAGTAAATGGACCAAAATCATTGGTTGCATCAGGATCATTTGATGCGGAGATAACTGAAATGGTTCTACCGTGAAAATTATCTTTAGCAAAAATGATTTTAGCTTTATTTTTTTCAACTCCTTTAACTTTATAGCCCCATTTCCTCACCAATTTCATCGCTGTTTCTACACCTTCAGCACCTGTATTCATCGGTAATACTTTGTCGTATCCAAAATATTCAGTGACATATTTTTCGTATTCACCCAAAACATCATTATGAAAAGCTCTAGAGGTCAAAGCAAGCGTCTTTGCCTGATCCACCAATGCTTTTGTAATCTTTGGATGACAATGCCCTTGATTTACCGCACTATAAGATGATAAAAAATCATAATATCTTTTGC
Source organism: Saprospiraceae bacterium (assembly GCA_027011385.1). GTDB lineage: Bacteria > Bacteroidota > Bacteroidia > Chitinophagales > Saprospiraceae > JADJGA01. Next base: position 1,423 of record JALVAD010000509.1, read on the forward strand.
CTGTAACATCCCATACAAAAACTCCTTCTCCTTTATTTAAAACGACAGGTAGCGGATGGTAATTATGCGCACCATATTTATCTTCAATATTAATGTAATCTTGTGGATTCATATTAGTTTTTTTTTAATAAAATAATGACAAATGTACAATTATTTTATCAATCAACAAATATCTAATGAAAAATGGAAGAATAATGCTAAATTGTTACATCTATCGGTTTTAATACAAACACTATTTACTATATTTTCTTCTTCTCTTAAAGTTAAAAAGCAGACCAAAAATAGCCAATAAAACCAAAGGAAATACAATATTAATCAACTGCCATTTGGTTTTTTCTTTAAGCAATTTACCTTTGTCCAAAAGTCTGAGTTTTACTCTTTTTGAACGTGCTTTAACGATACCATTATCATCCATCATATATTCAACGGCATTCAAGATAAAATCCTTATTACCTTGAAAAGTAAAGTTTTCCCATTTATTGTAACCTATAGGCGTCGGTTTGTTGGTTTTCGTATTGTATAGATTTTGTACAAATTCTCCATCACCTACAAATATCATTTTTCCGGGTTTTACGCTTTTTTCAGCAAAATCATCGCCTATTTTTTTAAGCATTTCTTTTGTTTCGCTAGTGAGTCTATTCTTAAAAAACGACTCAAAGTTACCCCCAACCAAGACTGAGATTGGTAAAAAGGGTTTATTGAAATTCTTTATTTGCGGCTTGTATTTCATTATTTGGAAAGTAAGGCGCATCGGATAGAGCTGAAATCTACTTGTACGTGATGAAGTCAATAATATCGTCTTTTTGGTATCTGTAAAAGTTTCAATGGTATCTATCGAGCTAACGAAAGGCATCCAAATGTCGCTTATCCCATTCGATACCGGATGATCAGAATTGGAATTTACCAAAAGGTGATAGAACCATGGGAAAAGCTCAATTTGAGGCTTTCCTCCATTCATGCCGATCTGCTGAGGAATCCGTGTGCATTGAATATCCTGAATAAGATTTGGATTTATTCTTATACCGTATTTGAAGAACATATCATCAAGACCGGTTTCTATTAATTTGGGTGTGTACATCCCATATTTATTGATACTATCCAGACTAGCTTCAACTTTATCAATCAACCATATTATATTACCACCATGCATCAAGTATTGGTCTAAGACAAACTGATTTTTTGAACTGAATTTTTTAGTGGGTCTGGCAACGATAACTAAATCAATATCTTTGTGAATTCTATGTGTACTGTCGATATTCATCTTAGCCACATAATAATATTTGCTCAAATCTTTGAATAATGTATTTATGTGGACATCATCCAAACCACCTTTATCTCCAATAAAAACAATATTGTTTTTACGCTCCATTCGCAGTTTTTGGATTGCATTAGCAAATTTATACTCAAGCAAAGCAACAGAATTATTCAATGTTTGCTCTTGAGGAACTCCACTAGCTTGAGCTTCCAAGAGATTGACAACATATACTCTTTTACCAAAACTAAAAATCGCATATGGATAGATACTTTTTTCTGTTTTTGAATCACCCTCTCCTATAAATAAATTAACAGGTACAATCCCCTCTTTCCTGAGGTCTTCTTTAACTTTATTTATTTGTTTTACAGTTCCACCCTCCATTGGATTTTGAAACATATAAACAATTTTAGGATTTATAGCCCTGAATTGACTTAAAATATCTTTAACACTGTTTTGTAATCTTTTGAACCCCGAAGGCAAATCTCCTCCCAAAAGCACTTTCACAAAAATGATATCCTTTTGACTTGAAAGAAGTTTTTGGGTTGGCTCTGTCAATGAATATCTTTTATCATCAGTAAAATCATAGTACCCATGATAATATTGCCCAATAATATTTACAAATAGTATTATTAACAGGATAATTACAAGCCTTACTATATTATTTTTTTTATTCAAATCAATATTTCTTTTTTTTCAAAACAAAATTTGTCAATAATAAAAATGTAATTATTAAAGATATAAAATACATTACGTCCCTTGAATCAAACAAACCACGGCTCATCGATCTATAATGATAATCTATTCCAAATTTTTGGATAAAATCGTCCCAAATACCATAAAAAGCAGGAATTTTACTTATATAATCAAATCCCCAATGTACAAAAAATGACATAAAAATCGCAATTACAAAGGCTATCACCTGATTATTGGTAAGTGCTGAACTAAACAAACCTATAGCGACATAAACAGCTGCTAAAAACATCAAACCAATATATGAACCGACTACGGCACCCGTATCAATATTTCCCTTTGGGGCTCCAAGCTGATAAATAGAATAAAAATAAACCAAGGTTGGCAACACCGCAAAAAGGACTAAAGTGAGATTTGCAAAAAACTTACCCAAGACAATTTCATTCTCACTTATGGGTTTTGTAAAAAGCAACTCCAAAGTTCCATTATTGCTTTCCTCTGCAAAACTTTTCATTGTGATAGCAGGAATCAAAAACAAAAACATTGTCGGTGCTAAAAAGAACAATGAATCCATAGATGCATAGCTATATTCCAACACACTGGTATCTGCAAAAATCCACATCACTAATCCGGTAAAAATCAAAAATACACCGATAACGATATAGCCTATCAATGAACCGAAAAATGTGCTTAATTCTTTTTTGTATATCGAAAACATATCTTACTAATGTGTTAATTTACTGAATATATTCTCAACATCTATATCTTCTTTAAACATCGAAAGTATAGTATAATCATTTGTCTTTGCAAAACTAAAAATCTCCTTCCTCATCATATAATCATCATCTCCATCAAGTTTGATAATACCAGCTTCAATAGCATTTGCTGCTTTAATTGTATCCAGTTTCATTAAATCATCAATATCAAAAATCTCATCAAACTGAACAAATACTGATTTGGTCTTAGTCACAACATTGTCACCCAAACTTTCTATTCTATCATCAACTACTATCTTTCCATCATTAAGTATAATGACTCTATCACAGAGTGCTTGCACCTCTTGCATAATATGAGTAGAGAAGATTACAGTCTTGTCTTTCCCAGTTGACTTAATCAATGCTCTGATTTCCTTCAATTGATTTGGATCTAATCCGGTAGTAGGTTCGTCCAAAATCAAAACCTCTGGATCATTCAACAGTACTTGCGCCAATCCTACCCTCTGTTTATATCCCTTGGATAATTGATTAATTTTTTTATTCTGCTCTTTTGTCAAACCCGTAAGCTCAATCAATTCTTTAACCTTGGCATTCTTATCATCTATACCATAGACACCTGCGATAAACAGTAAAAATTCTTTAATGTACATATCAGAATAAAGAGGATTGTGCTCCGCCAAATACCCTACTCTTTTTTTAACTTCCGTAACATTATTAAAAACATCAAATCCACTTACTACAACTTCTCCTGAGTCAGGAAATAAAGCTCCTGTTATTATCTTCATTGTAGTGGTTTTACCTGCTCCGTTTGGTCCAAGGAATCCCAAAATTTCAGATTTCCCCACTTCAAATGAGACATTGTCCAAGACAACTTGGTCTCCGTATGTTTTAGTAAGATTTTTTATTCTAACAGACATTATTATTGCTTATTACAGATTGATTAACGATAAAAATCCCGATTTGTTGAATTTTTTATCATTTTTCATTTAATATCTTTGGAATATCAGCAGCAGAATAATTGACAGACTTCAAAACCTTGCTATCGCCTACGCGATAAACCAAAAATTCATCTCCACTTCTCTCAATATATGAATCCACACCACGGTTACTTTTATAATATTCTCTAGTTTTTTCCGCTTCTTCCATAGTCTTACAAGTTTTGCTCATATTGGAGCGTTGCACTTCATCAAATAGTGCTTTGAACTTTTCACCAAAACCAAATTCTAAAATTGCTCCTGATAATACATATTGAATATCAGCAAATGCATCAGCGACTTCTACCAAATCATCTTCATCAATGGCTTTTTTCAATTCTTTTAATTCTTCTTCAAGCAAGGACAGTCTCAACTCTATTCTTTCCTTTGAAGGAATTTGCGGTTTGTCCAACACCGGTAGTTTGAATAACTCGTGGAATTTTGCTACTCCATTTAGAGCTTCAGGTTCTTTAAACTTCATACGTTTTCATTATATTATTAAAAATAATCGGGCGAATAGATTATTGGTCTCCCAATTGAAGGGAACACGCAATATCAATCTTGATTTATTTCTTCAAAGAAACCGGTTTTTCTGTTTTTTCTTACATTATCCCAGTTAAAATACTTACCATTCATACTAACATATACTCCAGGTGGTAGAGACTGTGCAAAAGCCAAACTCGCACCCAAATTAAAAAAACCATCAGAAGAGTTACCAAATGCTGAGGGAATCAATGCCCCGGTTAATATTATAGTCTTATCCTTTATATTAGCTTCAGCTAGAACCTTTGCAGTCTCTACAATAGTATCCGTTCCATGCGTTACTATAATATCATCATACTTCGACTTTCTACAGTTATGAACTATTATCTCTCTATCCTCTTTTGTCATTTCCAAACTATCAACCATCATCAAAGTTTTGATATCCCTATCAACATTATTTCTTCCTTGCTCCAAAAGCTGGGGAACGTGAGTATTTTTAAAGAATAATTTTCCTGTAATATAGTTATATTCTTTGTCAAAAGTACCGCCTGTAATAAATATTTGTATCATATATCCATTTTATAAAAACATAAGTTCGCAAAAATAATCTATTTTACTATATTTGTTTAAAATTATGATTCTTTTTGCAGCATTTTTTAATATTATGCATCTTCAAC
>JALVAD010000510.1 GCA_027011385.1 Saprospiraceae bacterium
ATATTTTATTCAAGTTGAAACAAATTTTGGAATTCAAACAAAAAAAGTAATAATAAATTAAGCATAATAAGTGTAAATATGGATTACTCCTCTATTTGGATTGCATTCCACTTATCAATATACTTTGGTATTTATTTAATAGAAAAATCAATAATATGAAAAACCTTAACAAATTATTTAAAGAAAATGCATTAATTAAAAGAGTAGTTTTAGTGTATTTTATTATGCTCTATTTTACAAGCGTATCTTTTGGTCAAAATTATGATCCTGATTTTTTCCCTATTGGTGTTTGGTCTGTTAGAGGTGATTTCAGACCTGTTGATGAGTTTCTTTTTAATATTGAAACCGCTGCAAGTTTTCATCACACTTCATTTAAAAATTTACATGATCAAGGGTTTAATGCTGCTTGTCTATCCTATGATCCTATTGTTAACACATTAGATACTATTTTAGATATTGCAGAATTAAACGATTTAAGAGTTATTGCTAATATGAGTAACCTTCACTATTTGATTAGTCAAAGCAATAATACAACAGTTACCGATAGTGATATTATTCAAGCATTGGAGAATGATTCGATTGGCTTATTAAAAGCATCACCCTCAGTTCTTGGCTATTATCTTTACGATGAACCATTACCGGGTTGGATTGATTTTGATGTTTTGGAAAAAGCAAAAAATATTCTCACAAATATGACATCAGATAGCCCAAAACCTATTTTATCAACTTGGAATGATGAAACTAAAATGTCGTACATCGATAGTTATTTAAATTTAGATGTATTAATGATGGATGCTTATCCATTTGAAGATAATGATTCAATTGGAGATATTAGCCAATATATGCCTTCTGCATTTGCAACGAATCTAATACCATATTCTGACTATATTAATTCAGTTAGAGAAAATCATTGCGATGCACAAAATCGTCCTATGTGGGTAGTTTTACAATCATTTGGTGATTTGGAAACAGCTGAAAACGGAGGATATTGGAGACAAGTTTACCCAAAAGAAATACGCTTACAAGTTTATCTTTCCATTATGCAAGGTGCTAAAGGTATATGGTATTTTTTATATGAATCAGAATATCCTTACTTATTAGGATTATTGGATGTATCGGGCCAGCCCACTCAGCGATTGCTTGAAGTCATGGATGTAAATGCCGAAATTAATACCTTAAGTAAAACCTTATTGAAGTTAAATGTAGTAGATGACCAAACAGGAGTTAGCACTGACCTAGGAAAAGTTAAACTTCATTATGATAGTAGCACAGATAATCAAGAGAAGTATTTAATTGCGGTAAATACAGATGTATTTGCTGTTTCAAACCCAACTATTAGTATTCAGAAAAACACTATTGGATATGATGTTTTGAGTATTATTAATAAACAAAATAATCAAACAATAGCATTTACAGAAACAGCAAATGAATTGATTATTTCAACATCAATAGAAGCAGGAAGTGGACTATTGCTAAAATTATCTCAAGAGCCATCGAAAATAAATGATGTTAGTTTAAGAAATCGAGTACAAATATATCCAAATCCTGTAAAGGATAATTTGTATATTCATACTAATTACAATCAAGCTAATTCATATGAATTATACAATATATTTGGTGACAGGATAAAGAAAGGAAAAATTCAGGATAACAAAGCAATTGATTTGAGCAGTCTTATAGAAGGTATATATTTTATAAGAATTAATACTCAAAAGGGGTTTTTAACTTATAAAATATTAAAGGTTTAATCTGTATTATTCAAAGGTTTTCCTAGTGAGAGTTCAAAATACCAATAGTAAAGGGAAGCACAAGAAATTTTCACCAGGTAAATAGACAGCTATAAATTTTGGAGTTTTCCGAAATATAGCAAAAGCGTCAAAAACAAATTGATAAATATTGATTTTAAACAAAGATAAAGACCAAAACTAAGGCTAATAAAAAATATCCTATGCCGTGTGGACTCATTTCTTCTTCCTTATCATTTCCAACGCATTTTTTACAATATTTTCCGCTGTTAGTCCAAATTCTTTGTATAAAACCGAATAAGGTGCAGAGGCACCGAAATGATTAATACCTATCACTCTACCCTCTTCACCAACATATCTGCACCAAGACGAAGTATGTCCGGCTTCAATAGCAATACGAAGTTTGCATTTGGGATAAATCACACTGTTTTTATATATATTGGATTGTTGTTCAAAAAGCTCTTGAGAAGGCATTGAAACCACCCTAACTTTTATTCCTTTTGAATTAAGAATCTTCTTGGCATTTACGGCAATTTCCACTTCAGAACCCGAAGCTATTAAGATTATTTGGAATCCTCTATCCTGTGTTAAAATATATCCACCTTTTTCAGCTTTCTCAGCACTAGCAAATGCACCTCTTTTTCTGGTATATATAGGCAAATTCTGTCTTGATAAAAACAGATTTGTAGGTCCGTCATGTCGATTAATTGCGACTTTCCATCCTACTACAGTTTCGTGAGCGTCCATCGGTCTAAAATTGACGACATTAGGAATCAGCCTTAATGATGCTAATTGTTCGATGGGTTGATGTGTAGGCCCATCTTCACCCAGTCCAATAGAATCATGTGTCAATACAAAGATACTTTGAATTTTCATCAATGCAGCCATTCTCAATGAAGGTCTAAAATAATCGCTGAATACCATAAAAGTACCTCCATAAGGAATGAAACCTGCAAACTCTGCAATTCCGTTCATTATACCAGCCATTCCGTGTTCTCTAATACCATAATGGATATATCTCCCTTCTTTATTGTCTTTTGAAAATACCGCTACGTCCTTAGTTTTTGTTTTATTTGAAGGGGTTAAATCAGCAGATCCACCTATTAATGAAGGTATTTTATTAAATATTTTATTTAAAACAGTCAATGAAGCAGATCGGGTTGCGATACTATCGGGAAATTCAAAATTGCTTAAATCAAAAATACTTTCGTTATATTTTTTGCTTAAAATCTTATTGAGAAGTTTGGACTTTTTATTTCCTTTTTCAATAAACTTCTTAAAGTTTTTTGTCCAAATATCATACTCTTCTAAATTTTTTGAAACAATTTCGGAGGTAAGTTTATAAACCTTATCCCCAACAAAAAATTCCTCAGTAGAAATACCAAGATTCTTTTTAGTCAGTAGGATTTCTTCCTTTCCTAATGGTGAACCATGCACTCCACTAGTACCGGCTTTATTAGGACTACCAAAACCAATAATGGTATGGCATATAATCATCACTGGTTTATCTTTAGTTTCTTGAGCTAACTTTATAGCTTTTCTGATTTCTTTATACTTATGTCCGTCAATGCTTATCACTTTCCACCCGTAAGCTTCAAATCTTTTCCTGGCGTCATCATCTGAAGATAAATTAAGGCTTCCATCAATAGTAATATTATTATAATCATAAAATGCTATCATCTTATCCAAGCCAAGATGTCTGGCGAGAGACGCCACTTCATGAGAAATCCCTTCCTCCATATCACCATCTCCTACAAATACATATGTATAATTATTAACAATGCTATTTTTCTTAGTATTAATTTGTTTAGCCATATGATTTGAAGCTATTGATAAACCTATCGCATTAGCAAATCCTTGCCCCAATGGACCGGTTGTAGTCTCTACTCCCGGAGTATGACTATATTCAGGATGTCCCGGAGTCTTACTCCCCCACTGTCTAAATTCTTTCAAATCATCTAGAGATAAATCATAACCATATAAGTGGAGAAGGCTGTACAATAACATACTTCCATGCCCACCAGACAACACAAATCTATCTCTATTCAACCAATTTGGAGCTTTAGGATTGAATCTCAAAAACTCTGAAAACAAAACTGTTGCTACATCAGCCATACCCATTGGCAGACCAGGATGTCCTGAATTAGCTTTCTGTATAGCATCAATAGATAAACCTCTTATAGTATTTGCAATTTTTCTTAACTCTTTTGTTTTCATTATAATTTAATTTAAACTTTAATTTTTTAAATCCCATACAATATGCTGGTTGCACTTCCGCTTCATTCCAACTCGGTGTATCTCGCAATACTCTTGCTTCACTTCAGCCTTAAATAATAAGCCTTACCCCACCCAATTCTTCAACTTTGTAAGGAAATTTATTACTTGGTGAACCTATGAACATAAAATTAACAGGAATATTCCATTCTTCAGATAAATGCTTTATCAACTCAGGGCTAAATTTACCTTTAACAACCACAAATTCGATATCGATTTCAGGGTATTCTTTATCCAAAAATTCGATTTCTTGAGGCAAGTTTTCCGGTAATTCCTGACCTTCAGGCAGCACCGTTACAATTTTCAACTTACGTGTATGCTCATTTTGTCTGATATAAAGCATTACCTTATTCAATGTAGCAATTCTATCTCCTTTGGTAAAAAAAACAAATTCCTGATCATTAATTCTATCAACCATTTTTTGAATTGCTTTATCTGATTTTATTGCAAATTCTCTGATAGGGTCAAAAATAGCGTCAAGTGCATAAAGCAAAAATTTGAGTAATACTGTTCTATTTAGCATTATCAGAATAAATAAAATAGCGGGTATAAAATAGTATAAAAATACTGTTAAATTACTAGGAAGGCCATCCTTTGGAGGCATCATGATATTACCCAATAATGCAATTATTACAGCTATAATCGCAATAAAAACTGCAAAATAAGATGCTCTTTCAGGTCTAGGCAACTTACTTCTTTTTACTTTTAATAAAATATTACCAATACCAAATAGGGACATTACCGAAAGAAAAGATATTGTATAAACCCCTGCAAGCAACTTCACATTTCCATTTGTAATTAACAACACCGATACTGACAATATAAAGAACATAATGATAATTCTGTATGAACTTCCTCTTTTGTTTTTCTTCAAAAAATATTGGGGAAGAATTCTATCCAAAGTCATACGTTCTAGTAACCCTGAAACACCGACAAAGCTAGTAAGAACAGCTCCACTCAATACCAAAAATGCATCGATTGCAATCAATGAAGCTACCCAATTGCCTCCCACATGATGTGCCATCTCAATCAAAAGCGTATTTTGATAATCAGGACTCTGGAGTATAGGCAATGCGAATAAAGCAAGAGCAAAAACAGCCATCAAAGGATTAATAATACTTACAATCGACCACATATTCTTGAGAGTCTTTGGAAAAACCCCTGATTTTTGTTCTTCTACAAAATTGGCAGAACTTTCAAATCCCGAAACTCCCAACATTGACGCTGCAAAACCTAAAAATATAGCTTTAGCTACACTTCCTCCTTCAAGTGGCATATGCCAATTTTCAAAGAATGTACCCACACCATTTTGTATTAAAAAATAAATAATAAAAATACTTAGTATAACTAAAGAACTCAAGTGAAATAAAAATATCCCGATAGCAACTTTAGCTGATTCTGATATTCCTCCAATAACCAAAGCTGCAAAAAGGAACAATAATCCGATTGTTGCAGGGATAATCGGCATAGCAGGAATCAAATGATGTAGATAATGAATAGCTTCATTAGCAGAAATCACTGCTGTTGCCATATATGACAAGAGTGTTAGTGTTGCAGCCATGGAAGCCATTGACTTGCTGGTTGTATTAAGCAATGCATTATAAGCACCTCCATTCAATGGTAATGCACCAACAACCTCTCCATAAATTTTCCTAAACAGAAACAATACAAAAGAAACAATCAACAAAGTAATCCATGCGTATTGTCCTGCAAAAGCAATAGCCAACGCAGATACATATAGAACGGAAGAACTGATATCGTTTCCACAAATAGCAGTAGCCGCTAATTCATTCAATTTCTTATGAACCTTAATTTTATTTTCGCCCATTTTCCTCTTTTTTATTCACAATAATCTATCATGGTAAAAGCACAAAACTTTACCAACTTACAAAAATAACTCTTTAGAGCATTTAATAAAATTTATTGACAGAAAATAATATATTTATTCGGCTAATTCCAATTATTTTATAAGCTGGCTTCTAAATCACTCTTTGCAGTCGTGCTTTAGAGTCCTAAGCCTCCCATATTTTCTTATAAATCCAACAAAACCCTCAACTTGAAACTTTAAACTCGGAACTCGAAACTCAAAACAAACAAACCCTAAACTTGTAACTCGGAACTTTGAACTCGAAACCCGAACCAAACAAACTCGAAACCCCGGAATCCCCCGGTACGCTTCATTAC
>JALVAD010000511.1 GCA_027011385.1 Saprospiraceae bacterium
TGGCTAGAGTGCTTGACTGGCAGTCAAGAGGTCACGGGTTCGAATCCCGTTAGCTCCACTTTCTTTATCCAAGTTTAACCACTTTTAACACACAATCCCAGAAAATAAAATGAATTACATCTTTTTATTCAAGATACTATTATATATGAATAAAATATTGTATTTTTGCGCGAAATAATACGTATAAATATTTATGGATATAAACGAGAGAATAATCCCGGTAAAAATTGAGGATCAAATGAAAACAGCATACATCGATTATTCGATGTCTGTGATTGTGTCCAGGGCTTTACCGGATGTGAGAGATGGTTTGAAACCAGTGCATAGGAGAGTGCTATATGGTATGTTTGAGCTTGGACTAGCTCATAATAAAGCACATAAAAAATCAGCTAGAATAGTTGGAGAGGTGCTAGGTAAGTATCATCCACACGGTGACACCTCGGTTTATGATGCGATGGTAAGAATGGCTCAACCTTGGTCTCTAAGATACCCTTTGGTACAAGGTCAAGGTAACTTCGGTTCAATGGATGGTGATAGCCCTGCAGCAATGAGGTACACTGAAGCAAGATTAACTAAGATTTCAGAAGACATTTTAGCGGACATCAGAAAAGATACCGTTGACTACAGAGCAAATTTTGATGATAGTCTCAAAGAGCCTACCGTTTTGCCTTCAAGAATACCTAATCTATTGATTAATGGAGCTTCCGGTATAGCGGTGGGAATGGCGACTAATATGCTTCCTCATAATTTGACAGAGATTGTTGATGGGATTATTGCAACCATTGAAAATCCTGACATAACTGTTGAAGAAGTGATGCAGTATGTAAAAGGCCCTGATTTTCCTACCGGTGGTATTATTCATGGACATGAAGGTATTGTAGACGCTTTTAAAACAGGTAAAGGCAGAATCGTAGTTCGTGCAAAGTCTGAAATCGAAGAGACCTCAACTGGCAAAGAAAAAATCATAATTACTGAGATTCCGTATCAAGTAAATAAAGCTAATCTTGTAGCTAAAATTGCAGAATTAGTAAATGAGGGAATCGTCAAGGGCGTGTCCAATGTCAATGACGAAAGTGACAGAAGAGGACTTAGGATAGTGGTTGATATAAAAAGAGATGCAATGGCTCAAGTGGTTTTAAGCCAATTGCATAAGTACACCTATCTTCAAACATCATACACTGTAAATAATATTGTTTTAGTTAATGGAAGACCTCTCAAACTGAATCTAATACAACTCATGAAAGAGTTCATCAAATTCAGAATAGAAGTTGTAGTAAGAAGAACACAATATGAATTAAGAAAAGCAGAGGAAAGAGCGCATATTCTTGAAGGCCTATTGATAGCACTTCGTAATATTGATGAAGTAATAAAAATAATAAGAGGGTCAAAAACTGTAATAGAAGCTAGCGAAAATTTACAGTCTACTTTTAAACTTTCCGAAATTCAAGCCAAAGCAATCTTAGATATGAGATTACAAAAGCTTGTAAGTTTGGAAATCGAAAAGATCCAAGCTGAATATGACGAGTTAATGAAATTGATAGAAGAATTGAAGTTCATTTTGTCCAGTGAGGATAAACAAAAAGAGATAGTCAAAGAAGAACTAGCAGAAGTCAGAGAAAAATATGGAGATGAAAGGCGTACAGAAATAAAATTTGCTGAAGGTGAAATCAATATTGAGGATATAATACCTAATCACAAAGTAGTAGTTACTATTTCTCATTTAGGATATATCAAGAGAACTCAGGTTTCAGAGTACCGTTCTCAATCAAGAGGAGGAAAAGGCTCAAGAGGAGCTAAAACCCGTAATACAGATTTTATAGAACATTTGTTTATAGCAAACAATCACAATTATCTCCTTCTGTTTACGGAACAAGGTAGATGTTATTGGTTGAGAGTATTTGAAATTCCGGAAGGCTCAAAAGTAAGCACAGGTCGCGTGATAAGAAACTTGATTAATATGCCAAAAGACGATAAAGTCAAGGCGTATATTCCTATCAAAGACTTGAAAGACGAGGAGTTTTTGAATAATAACTACCTTGTGTTTGGAACTACTGATGGTAAAATTAAGAAAACATTGGTAGAAGCATTTTCTAGACCTAGATCCAATGGCATCAACGCTATTACAATTAATGAAGGGGATCAATTATTGGAAGTGAGATTGACAGATGGTAAAAACCAGATTGTAGTTGCTAGTAGTGATGGTTATGCTATTCGTTTCCCCGAAGCAAAGGTTCGGTCAATGGGAAGAGGTGCAGCAGGAGTACGAGCGATGAATCTAAAAGGAGATTCTAAGGTTATTGGATTTATCATCGTAAACGAGCATGATGAAGATAAATCAATATTGGTTCTATCTGAAAAAGGGCTTGGAAAAAGATCTGCAATTGAGGACTATAGATTGACTAATAGAGGTGGTAAAGGTGTAAAAACAATGCAAATCACTAAAAAAACAGGGGATTTGATAGCCATTAAATCGGTTACTGACAATGATAGCTTAATAATATCAACAAAAAAAGGAGTAGTTATTAGAATTCCTGTTAATTCATTGAGAGTTATGGGAAGAGCTACTCAAGGTGTTAAAATTATTAATTTAGACTCTAAAGACCAAATCGCAGATATAGCAGTTATATTTGATGAGACTGAAGAAATTAATACAGGCGAAGAAGAATAAATTTTTTATTATTAACATTTTATTAATAAACAGTTTAGATTTTTCAACGTCTTAAGATTGACAAGGAAGAGTATTAAAGAATATCTCTTGAATTTAAACTCAAATCCCTTAGGTTTCTGACATTATTTATTTATAATCAATTTAAACCTATATGGTTTGGGGGAATTTAAAATTTTTAATTAAACAATAATAGAACTAAATTATGAAAAAACTATTTTTAGTATTAATGGGGATTACTTTTGCATTAGGATCAATGAATGCACAAGATTCAAAATCAATGTACAAAAAAGCAAAAAAATTGCTTAGCAACTATTACTTCAACACAAAAGAAAATGCAAATGATTTGTATGAAGCAGCTGACTTAATCAATAATGCATTGAAGGATGAGACATTGGCTACTGACAGAAAAGCCTGGATTCAAAAAGCAAAAATTTTCAATGAGCTTGCGAATGCCGATGTAAATAGCAAAATACTTGATCCAAAGTATCAAATAAAATATCCGGATGCAGCTGTTGAAGCATTTGAAGCATTAAAAAAAGCAATGGAACTTTCTGAAAAGAAAAGACATAAAAAAGCAGTTCTGAAACTAATGAAAGAAACAGAAAATAGCCTTAATAATATAGCTGCATATCAATTTCAAGATAAGAAATATGATAAGGCTTTTGAAAACTTTGTCAGAACCTGTAAGGCTTACCACATGTTTAAAGATAATGGTAAAGAAGAAGATAGCAGACTCAATGACCCTGCTGTGAGGAAAGAGCAAAAATTATACACAGGATACGCAGCATATTATGGAGGTAAAAAAGACAAAGCAGAACATTTTTTCCAAGAGCTAGTTGAAGCTGGTACAGACCAGCCTTTTGTTTATGAAGCATTGTATAATATTAATATAGAAAAAGGGAATAAGGAACAAGCGCTTAAATACCTCAATGATGGCAGAAAAAAGTTTGGTGATGATACAGGTTTGCTATATGCTGAAATTAACTATTATATTAAAGAAGGTAAATTAGATGAATTAACTGATAAATTAAAAAAAGCAATTGAATTGGATTCAAACAATGTAACTGTATACACTACATTAGGAAGTGTTTACGATCAATTACACACAAAAGCATTTGAGGCAGGTGACACAGCAAAAGCAAAAAATTATTTTAACTTGGCTTTTAAATATTTCACAAAAGCGACAGAAAAAGACCCAGATAACTTTGATGCTATTTATTCAATAGGTGCATTATATTATAATACTGCAGCCAATTATACCAAAGAGATCAATAAATATGCAAATGATTTTTCAGATGAAGGCACAAAAAAATATGATGCTCTAAAAGCAGAAATGCTAGCTCAATTTGATAAAGCACTACCCTATTTTGAAAAAGCATTCACAAAGAATGAAAAAGACCTTGGTGTACTACAAGCTCTAAGTGAAATATACGCTAGAAAAGATATGCTTGATAAAGCTAAAATATATAGGACAAAACTTAATGCTGCTAAAGCAGAACAAGAAAAATAGCCCTATGAACTTTATAAATAAAAAAAAGCCGGAATTATCCGGCTTTTTTCATTTATATACCTTTTACCAACCGCCTCCGGCTCCTCCACCACTAAATCCTCCACCACCAAAGCCACCGAAACCGCCACCGCCAAAGCCACCGCCTCCAGAAAATCCACCGGAATCACCACCAAAACCACCACCTATTATCCATCCGCCACGCCTTCCGGTATTATATCTTCCACCATCATAATATCCTCCTCCATCATTACAATCTCCTGACTTTTTACATTTGTATATACTATATACAATAATACTAAAAATTATTAGAAACAATAGAAAAAAAGCAAGAGCAAAAGTATCATCGCTTTGAACATAGTCATCAGCTGAAAACTCTCCGGAAACTAAGCTAATCATAATATCAGTAGCCTTGTTAATTCCTTTAAAGTATTGCCTTTTCTTGAATGCAGGTCTAATAACATTTTGGATTATCCTCTTAAGAACAGCATCCGTCAAAACACCTTCCAATCCACTACCAGTCTG
The DNA here is from genome assembly GCA_027011385.1 of Saprospiraceae bacterium. Taxonomy (GTDB): domain Bacteria; phylum Bacteroidota; class Bacteroidia; order Chitinophagales; family Saprospiraceae; genus JADJGA01. Next base: position 4,701 of record JALVAD010000511.1, read on the forward strand.
AATAAAAATCTTCCTATCATTAAATGCAACATACATCAATACTCCGTTGTCTTTCCCTTTACTACCTATACCCCAAGCACTAGCCAATCTGTATGAGTAATCAAAAATATCTTCTCCTTCAGTCGATTTATCGATAACTATAACAATAGCCGTAGAACTGGTATCATTAAAAGTTTTAAGTTTTTGCTTCATATAATTAAGTTGGGAACTATTCAAAACCCCGACATAGTCAACAATTGCTGCCTTTGGTTTAGGCAATAACTCTTTAGAACAAAGCATATTGCTAAACAAGGCTATGAAAACAATTATCAGAAATCTATGAATATGATATCTCATCCGGCAACTCATTTTTATCATTTTCCTGTATTGGAAAATATTTTTTTAATTTTTCTCCGGTTTTCGCAATCGCTTTGCAAAGACCTTCTTCCCACTTTTTTTCCTTAAAATACTTCTCAAGTAAATCTTTCACTTCATTCCAAAAGTCATCAGGCACAACCTCATTTATCCCCTTATCGCCAATAACAGCAAATATTTTTTTCTTTGGAACTATAAAAAACAATACTCCGTTTCTATCTTCAGTATCGTCCATTTTTAATCTTAAAAATGTATCAACTGCCGCATCTTTAACTTCTCCATTCAATTTCTTTTGAAAATGAACACGAATCTCCCCGGAAGTCATCTTCTCAGCTACCTTTATGCAATTGATGATAGAATCACCTTCTTGTTTTGTCAAGAATTTTCTTGGAAAGAAAACCATATATTCAGATTTTAAAATTTAACTTCAGGAGCATCTTCTGTACCTTTATCTGCTTCAAAATAAGGTTTTGCACTATAACCGAACAAACCTGCAAACAGATTAGATGGAAACTTCTTCACAGTAACATTATAGCTTTTCACTGCATCATTGAATTTGTCCCTAGCTACTTTTATCCTATTTTCTGTCCCCTCTAATTGAGATTGCAATTCCAGAAAATTTTGATTGGCTTTCAAGTCAGGATATCTTTCTACTGTAACCAACAATTTACTCAATGCTGATGAAAGCCCTGATTGAGCACTTTGGAACTTCTGAAAACTTTCAGGTGTCAATTTACTAGCATCTATATTAACACTTGTTGCTTTTGCTCTTGCATTGACAACAGCTGTCAATGTGGATTTTTCAAAATCAGCATATCCTTTTACTGTATTCACTAAATTTGGTATAAGATCAGCTCTTCTTTGATATGCACTTTGAACTTTCGCCCAAGTACTCTCCACATTCTGATCCTTATCTACAAAACCATTATAAGAATTGCAACCACCTACTAAAACAATCAATGCTAAAACAATTAAAACAATCGCTGTTGAATTTTTCATATTTTTATTTTTTTTTAATAATTATAAAAATGCATACTCAAGGTACAACAAATTAAAATAACATCATACTCTAAACACTATAAGTTGAAAAAAAGTGCCAATTTTAAAAGATAAAATTTATTTTTCCTATATTAATCTATCTAAATC
>JALVAD010000512.1 GCA_027011385.1 Saprospiraceae bacterium
TCTAAACTGTCTTTTATTTCTGTATATTTCTTAAAATAGTTAAAAGCTTGAGTTTGATCGTTATTTATTGAATAAAAGTCAGCATACTGCTTATAACAGTCTTTTAAAAGTTCATTATTTTTAGTGATTTTTGAAATACCAATGGCTTTGTCGATAGAGTTTTTACTTTTTGAACTGGAGCCAAGCATGTTGTATGCTTTACTTAAAGTTAGTAAACAAATAACCTGTCCTGTTTTTTCGCCCAAACCGGAAAAAATCCCTAAAGCTTTATTTAATTCTTCTTTTGCTTTAAGTGGTTCTTTTTTCAGTATATGGATATCGGCAAGATTATATAATGAACTAGCAATTCTTCTTTGATCCTTTATCTCTTTCCTCAGATTTAAAGATTGACCAAAATAAAATTCCGCTTTATCCAAACTGTCCATTTTTTGTAAAATATGTCCAAGATTGGCCAGAGTATTTGATATTTCCGATTTATTCCCTATCTTATTTTTTAATACCAAAGCTTCCTTTGCATATTTCAAGGCTATTTTGTAATTCTTCATTTTTGAATTTACATCAGCAAGAGAATTAAGTATTTTGGACTTACCTTTAATACTGTTACTTTTTTCTTCATATTGCATCGCTTGTTGATAAGCTTTGATAGCTTTTACATCATTTCCATATAATGATTCAACTCGTCCCAATCCGAAGTAATATTTTGCCAACCCATAAGTAGAACCAATTTCCTCATAGATATTTTTAGCATCTTTCAAGTATTTAATTGCAATAGAATAATTGTCTTTATAATAATAAACACTACTTCTTACATAATAAACATCTCCTATTCCTTTACGATAATTCATTCTTTGTGATGCATCATAAGCTTCATCTAGGAGATATAGAGCTTTTGAATAATCAGTTGAACATAAAGTAGAGGCTGAATCAATCATTTCATTGATTTGCGCCGTATCAATGCTATTGTCTTGGGACAAAATTAAATTATCAAAAACAAAAACATTTAAGGCTATCACTAGAAGCACATGTATTATTAAATACTGTTTTATCATAGCAAAAACATTTTCATAAAGATACAAACATTATTTTTAATTAGCAAGAAAAATTCACTGATTTACTCAACTAAATCAAAATATATTTCCTTATATAAAAATAAATTTGATTTTTGGAGGATAACACCAAATTTGAGTATTTCTATGTAATTATGGTAATCCCCACAATCGAATAAATTTTAATAATATTGTTAAAGAAAGTCTCTATAAACCAAAAACAGCTGGTGCTTGAAAAGTTGCACTTTCCCGTATCTAAACTATAACCCCTTCCATTTTCTTGTATTTTTCTCATTATTTGCATTAATATTAATAAATCATGATAATATTTTGATTTTTATTTATAATCGTCATTAAATAATATTTTATTTCTTAATTGAGGCAATAATAATTATATTATTTTTCATAAATTATTGTGGATAAATGATATTTTAAACTTTCTATAAATTTAGCAATAAATTATTCTTTTATTAAATGAATATTATTTATCTTTGCCATAGATAAAACACGAGGTTAAACTCATTTTATGCTCCCATTTATTTTTAATTTTCACAATTACCATTAAATTGTATTTTTTTTGGCTTTGGTTATATAATAACTAGTTAATTT
>JALVAD010000513.1 GCA_027011385.1 Saprospiraceae bacterium
AATCCATTGTTGCCACAATGATGAACCGTATTGTTAAAAACATCTATATTGTAAGTGTGTTGATCCCACGCATCTACGTATATTCCTATGCGTTCATTGAGATGATGTACGGTGTTTTGATAAACTTTTACATCGTGAGAACCTTGTTTTACGTCAATGCCTTCACCCCCATTTGTTCCTGAGCCATTGTGATGAACAAGATTTTTCAGTACATCGCAATTATGTGAATTGGCAATCGAAATACATTCTTGCTCTCCGTCATTACAGGCAAGTTCCACTTCATTGTTTTCAACCCAAATATTATTGCTGTTCCATACACCAATACCACTCGAGTAGGTATTATAGGTTTTATTGTTTTTTACCACAATTGTATCACAATCTTCAACCCAAATACCTCCATAATCAGAGTTTTTGACATTTAATCCTGATATTTCCACATATTTTCTATTTGATATGTCTATCAAACCGTTCCAGGAATTGCCCCAAGAAATACCGTTTCCATCAACGGTAACCTCATCATTTTGATAGTTTGTAAAGACGATATTTGTACCGAATGTGCCCGATTTTTCCACTAATACTCTTTCGTTATACGTGCCTTGGAGGATAAATACCGTATCACCGGCAAGAACAGGACTTGCAGCAGAAGCTGCGTAAGCGATTGTTTCCCACGCATTGGCGATTGATAATCCTGAATTGGCGTTATTCCCTGACGGAGAAACGTAGTAATTATGAGTAGAGCTTTTGGAGGCTTCCGTAGTATTGCCATAAACCCCTATATTGGCTTTATCCCCGTTTGGCATTGTTTCTTTGGAGAAATCCGAATCCAGATAACCGCCATCGATACAAGGGCTAAAAACATCATCTTTGACCCATTTGTTTTTGTTCCATCGACCGGTTTTAGATTTTACGTGATAATCTATTTTCCAAGGGTCAACAATATTAGCTTCAAGAGTAGCAATATAAGTGCCATCACCAATATCAAATTCAACACTTTCTTTTGAAAAATATAAGTTAAATGCATTGGCAGATGAGGGGTCTCCTTTACTTACAAGCGGTTGATAATTATTCGTTAAGTCTGTTCTGTAAGTCCAGAGCGATATGGTTATTCCGTCAGTAGTGGATAGGGTAGTGGGATATTGAACACCTGAAGAGCCATCAAATAATCCGGCATAAGAACCAAGCAATGCGTTGGTGGTAAATGTCGCGGTACTTGCTTCAGCATCAAAATTATTACCACTGGAATCATCCCAATTATTTTCCATTTTCAGATATACCTGCAGACCTATGGTTAAATTTCCATTTATACTTTCAGGAGAACCGTTATTGTATAAATTACTTATTTCATCAGGAGTGAGAGCTTTATTCCAAATCGCTAATTCATCAATTCTACCCGAAAATGCATCTGAGCTTTCAATTCCAACGAGCAAATTATCGATATTTGTTGCCATATCGCCAAAACCCTTCAATTCGCGTTTGATATTTTCGTCACCATCAATATAGATTTTGACAGTTTCGTTAATATTGCTGTAAGTAGCAACTATGTGATGCCATTGTTCAAGTGTACTATGAGTTGCGCCAAAAAGCGGATCCGAATAGATGTCACTTGATGAGCTTGCATTTGCATAGTTTGTCCCGTTATTAAACAACAGATTATTATCCAAAATAAAAGTGTTAATACCCTGACCTCTATTATTGACGGCAGTATCAGTAACATTCATAATGATGTTGTTTCTGACAAATGTTTTATATCCGGAACCATCTGCAAGTATTTTATCGAAAATAATACCGTCTGACACGCTTCCGTCGATTATATTGTGCTCAATCAATGTGCTATCATATCCATCGACTACAATTCCACCTTCCATCAAAAAGCCATATCCCTCTGTTGTATCGACTTGTGTTTTATATATTTTATTGTGATGGATATATACATTTTTTCTAGTGCCAAAAGGATATGGATCATGCCCCGCCTGACTGTCATTTCCAAGATGTATTCCTCCGTCTTTAGCGTAAATGACGTTATTGTAAATTTCTGCGTGTTGAGTAAGAGGAGTGTGTTGGTTTTCTACCAAAATACCGGCAAAACCGGACGAATACTTTGCGATGGCATTTCCAATTATATTATCAAAAACATCAAAATTATCTGTATCTTTACACCTTACACCGCAATTGGTTCGAGTAGAATATATTTTATTGTTGTAAATTTTAAAATTGGTAAGACCCACAAAACAAACGCCTTCATGTCCGGAATATTCAATAATATTATTGTAGATTCTTGAATCATCACAATTTTGTTTCGTATCACCATTAATTCCTCCTGAACTCGTAAGACGTATTACATCCCAGCGGCTATCATGCAAATGCATATCGTGTATTGAAACATCATGTGGATAGCAGAAGTGTATTAGTGGAATATATTCATTTCCTGTTGGTTCTTCTTGGATCAGCCCACCACTTATTTCAAATCCATATATCTCCACTTTGGAAATTTCATCACCGTAATCACCCCAAGCATTCCACTGTGTTACTCTTCCTTTTTGAGCTATCATAGGCTTGTTTTTTGTCCACCATCCTGCATTGACCTTTAGTTCTACTTTTGCAGTAGAATCTCCTGTAAGTATAGTTTTGCTTGATATAAATATCGGATCATCGATTATATAAGTGAACTCTCCTTTCAGATAAACCGTGGTAAAACCCGCATTTGCAGCGACATAATCCAAGGCTTGATTGATTTGTATCTGATCGCTTACACCGTCACAATTATAATCGCCTGTACCGTCACCTGCGACATAAACAATTGGTGGAGTTTGCGCATTATTATTGTAAGTGAGAAAAATAATAAATAAATTTATTGCAAATAATTTAGTATACTTTGAAGTTATCATTATTTTGTGTTTTCCTGATTTGATTATACATTTATTTTATCTATTTCTTGACGTATTTTTTCTGCTAATTCAAAATTCTTTTTTTTGTTTAATCTATTGTTACTAAATGTCAATATTTTTCTAGGTAAATCATAAATACCGGGAAATAATGCGATAAATCTATCTTTAATTGATTTACAAGGTAAAATGTGAATATGACTGTGAAAAATTGATTGTCCCGCTTCTCTATTTACAGCAGTCCATAATCTTATTCCATTACATTTGTAGGCATTTTGCATAGATTTACTTATTATAACAATGACTTCAAGAAGTTCATTTCCATTTTCTTTTGGTATTTCCAATAAGTTTTTATAATGCATTTTCGGTATAATTAAACATATTGCTCCAACGCTTGTTCTTCTATATTTATCTGTTAAAACGATAAAATTTTCAGTTTCAAAAACTACTTCTTCATCGTTTTTATTACTATTTATTATTTGACAAAATTTACATTTATTCATTATCTTATTTTCTTTATCGAGTTGGCAGTAAACGGGAAACTGCACATTAACCCCAATTTTACTGTTATTTTACTACCTAAATATTTGATATTCAGTATTCATTAATTTATATTTATAAGTTTCTGCGCAGCCTGACGATTTGAATATGGTGCGTTTGGCATTTCAATGCTCCAAATTTTCCGGTTTACACTCTGTTTATTTATTGCTCTCATCTTTGGTTTTAGCACTATCTGCCAAATGCACTATATTTTTTGTTAGCGGTTCGGCTTTTTATATATTTCCATTTTGTAAGTTCATAAATTACACCCTTTTGCCCTTCAAAATCAAAGTTTTCTTTAAATTCCATACCTATTTTTTCAAGAACTTTGATTGAGCCAATATTCTCTTCCATTGCTCGACCAACTATTTTATCAATTTTAAGTTTATCAAAACCAAAATTAATGCATTTTTTTGCGGTTTCAGTTGCAAATCCTTTGTTCCAATAATTTTTATAAAACCTAAAGCCAATATCGTATTCGTCTTTTTCTTCACTAAACTTAAGTCCGCACCAACCAATAAATTTTAAAGTTGTTTTCTCAATAACAGCAAGTCGCCCAACTCCATACTTTTGATATTGTTCGTAATTCGTTAAAAAGTCTATTGAAGCCTGTATGTTCTCAAAAGGTAGGTCTCCCGTATATTTTAAAACTTCTTTATCAAGATTTAAATTAAAGAAATCAATTGCGTCCTCTTTCGAAAGCATACGCATTATAGTTCTTTCCGTTATTATATTTTCAATTTCTCTCATCTTGTTTGTAGTAGTGTGTGTTTTTTTTGCTGACCGCCAACGACTTGTGTATGAAGCGTTGGGCGTTTAAAAGCACTTCACTTTCTGTTTATTATTTACTTTATTTATATGCACTAGCATTGGTTTAATCACTTGCTGTCCAATGATTTATACACTTTGTTCTATGCCGTTACACTTCTAAATTTATTATATTGTATAATTCTTGTTTCCCTTTGGAAGTCAAATATATTTCTCTTGTAAATTGTTTCTTTCTTAACCAATCATTGCTTACCATATGAGTTAAGAAAGCTGAACCCAGCGAACAAGCTAAATGATGTCTCCTTTCTGTCCAATCCAAACATTTACGGGCAAAAAAACGTTTTTTTTTGTTTTACTTCATTTATGTCAATACCAATTTGGTATAATTTTTTTAGGTTTTATTTGATTTTCAGGAATTAAACTTGCCATCGATTCAATAACCGTAGCTATTCTGTTGTTAGCCAGTCTAAAATACCGATGTCTGCCTTGTTTTTCTAAAGTTAATAATTGAGCATCAATTAATTTTGATAAATGATTATTGGCAAATTGTCTTGATATATTTGAAAAGTCAGCTAATTCTGTTGCTGTATATGCTTTGCCATCCAAAAGTACCCATAATATTAGAGAATTAGCTTTGTCACCCAACAATGAAGCAATGTATGTAAATTCTTTTTCAAAATTCATAAAGCAAAGATACAAAATAATTAATTTTATATTTCATTTTATAATGAACTAATAAAAATTACTTTAATATAAATTTGCAAAATCAATTGCTAAAGACTTATGAACAAAATACAAATATTCTCTTTCTTTATTTTATTAACATTTACATCTTGTATTAATAAGCAACAAAAAAATAAACAGGTGACGGACATAAAATTACCGAGCAGAATTAAAGGAAAATATCTGAATGTCTCTTATCACAAATTCGTTAGCAAATCTATGAATAAGGCTGTATTGTTTATACACGGTGCATCGTTTCCATCTGCTTTGGCTTCAGAATTTAAAATTAATGCAACTTCTTGGGTGGATAATTTGAATAAGACTGGATATGATGTTTATGCTTTAGATTTTTAGGTTATGGAAAGTCTGACCGCTATGATTATATGTCAAATGGCAATAATAATGAAAATAGTAATGGAACGGCAGAAGATGTAGTGCAGGATATTGATATTGCAATAGATTATATTCGAAATAGTACAAAGATTACTAAAATTAACATTATTGGTCACTCTTGGGGCGCAACTGTTTCAGGGCCTTATGCAACATTAAATTCAGAAAAAATAGACAAATTAGTTCTTTTTGCTCCATTCATACAAAGAAGTGGCAAAACGGAATGGAATAAACCAAAAGAATTATACGAAGATTTAACACCCAATGAGAGAATAGAACAATTTATCAGTAAAATTCCTAAAGGGAAAGATATGACATTAGAAGAAGATATTATTGAGAAATGGGGAAAGGAATGGCTTGAAAGTGATCCTACTTCAAAGTCAAGAATTCCTCCTTCTGTTAGATTCCCTTCGGCTTGGCAAGTAGATTTATTTATAGTTGGAATGGGAAATGTGTATTTAATTCGGCAGAAATTAAAAATCCAACTTTGCTTATTAGGGGAGAATGGGACACTACATTTAGTTATGAGGATGCTAACAATTTGTTCAAACAATTAGTGAATACAACAGACAAGCGATATGTTGTTATTGATAAATCTACTCACGTTATGCATTTAGAGAAAAATAGAAATAAGTTATTTGACGAAGTTAAATTATTTTTGAAATAGGAATTACGGTGAATAATTCCTCCATTTTTTCAACTTCTTTTAAATGTTTTTCAATGTTTCCACTTTTAATAGCACCAAACTTGAGTTCAGCTATTGATATTTCGGAAATGAAACAATTGTTTATACCAACTTTTTTGATTTTCTTCTTAATATCATATTTTCCTTGCAGAAAGAAAATACAAATATCAGTATCAAGCAAATATTTCATATTA
>JALVAD010000514.1 GCA_027011385.1 Saprospiraceae bacterium
ATAAATAATACATATATTTGTGCCGTTAATGTTTTGGGCAATAAAAATCAACTTGATTTATGAATAATAATGTTACAAAAAGGTTTGTGGAATGTTTCCGGGAATTGAAGCGCAATGGTGATGTTAAATCAAGTCGTCAGTTTTGCTTAAGTCTTAATTATACTCCTCAAAGTTGGAGTAAAATTCAAAAAGGAGAAAGAGCAGTGACGATTGAGTTGATAAGAAAAGCAACCATTATTTATAATATAAATCCTACTTATTTGTTTACAGGAGTCGGTAAGAAATTTATAAATAATGAAGAAAATGTGGTTGCCATCGCTGTAGATGATAATAATAATGAAAAGATATTGCATGTACCTGTTACAGCGAAAGCCGGATACAATGAGCAGTTTAATGATACTGTGTATTTAGAGGACTTAGAATCATATTCATTGCCTTTGAAATATTTTAATAGTGGCACATTTAGGTCTTTCGAGGTAGAGGGAGATAGCATGGAACCTGTTTTGCATCAGGGAGAGATTATTGTTTGCAGCTATGTTGATAAGAATCTTTGGGAATATAATGTTAAAAGTGGTTATGTCTATGTAGTTGTTACAGATAGAGATGTGTTTGTGAAGCGAGTTCAAAATAGACTTAAGGAAGAAAAAATACTAGAATTGGAATCTGATAATCCGGATTACCCACCCATTGTTTTGGATGCTGAAGAAATAAGGGAAATGTGGATTGTTAAATTGAAGATTTCATCATTTGCGCATTCAAAAATAAACCTTAGGCAAGAGATGGACAACAAATATTCATCGCTTAATGACATTATTAGAAACCAATCCGATTTGATAAGCAGATTGAATAAAACAGTTGAAAAATTACTGCAAAAACAAAGAATTTTATAATAAATTATATATATTGTGAAAAAATATCATATATTATGTGTTGATGTAAAGTTTTATTCATATATTTGCAATGCATAAGGTATTTAATAACTAAACTTTTAGAAAAAATGAGAAAACTACAAAAACTCAGTTTATTAATTGCAGCATTATTTTTGTTTGGCTTACAGGTATCTGCACAAGGTAGTAGAGAGAAAGCCGATTTGCAATATAAACTAAAAGCATATGATCTTTCGATAGAATCATATCAAGAGTATCTGACAAATAACCCCGAAGATATTGTAGCAATGGGAAGGTTGGCTTCTTCATACGAAAGGTCAAATGATTTGATTTCTGCTGCCAGATGGTATGAGAAAGTAATAGAAAATCACCAGCATTCAGTATATCAAGAGATAAGATATGGCAAATTATTAATGAAATTGGGTTTGTATGATAGAGCAGAGTCCCTATTTAAAAAGATGAAAGCAAAAAGTCCTTTTATTGCTCAGCAGTATGTGAATTCATGTGAATTTGCTAAAAATATACTTGCTTTGGGAGATAAATATTTATTGTCTCAATTGAGAGCCTCAAGTGCGTTTGATGATTTCGGTGTTGAGATTAAGGATAACAATCTTTTGTATTGTTCTTTTGATACCGGTAAAAAATCAAATCAAAGTTTAATTCAGAGACAAACTTCAAAAATATATAAATACAATAGAAATACTAATACTAAAGAGGAGTTTAAATCAGGCATGAAAAATTTTTCCGGTATTGGTCCTGTTCGTTTTTCTCCTAGTGGAAAATATGTTGTTTATACAAGAAATAGTTTCGTTAATGGAACGCAGCAGATTACCGGTCTTGAAAATGATATGAGTACTTATATTGCTGAAGTTGATGCAGATGGTAATTTTATCAATGAAAAAGCATTGCCATTCAATGGAGTTGATTACTCAACCGCATTTGCTTGTTTTGGAGATGATGATAATGAACTATATTATTCTTCAAATAAAAACGGTAAGAATTTTGATATATATAAATCAATTAAAGTTGATGATGAGTGGTCACAAGGTAATAGCATAGACAAAAATATCAATACTATTGGAAATGAGATTACTCCTTATTACACAGATGGAACTTTGTATTTCTCTTCAGATTATTTGAATGGACTTGGTGGATATGATGTATTTAAGTCAAATGTCTATAAAGGAGAGTGGTCATTTCCTATGAATATGGGGAAGGGGATTAATTCGCCAAACGATGATTTGTATTTTGTTCAGAAATCAAATAAAAAAATAGGATATCTTACTTCAAATAGATTAGGAAGTAAAGGAGGATATGATATTTATAGCACTAGACCTGTTTCAAATGTTTCAGATAAAAGTATAGCCTATGAGGAAATTCCTGAAGCGGTAGATTTATACGGTTTGCAAGAAACCAATACAGTCGATGTAAGGCTTAGTTCGGTAGCAAATGTTAGTAACTCAGGAGCAAATGTCGAAATGCTTACTTTTGATGGTGCAAAAATGATCGCTTACGATGAGGTTATATTATCGCCTTCTACTGTATATTTTATTCAGCTTGCATCTCTGTCACATTCAAGAGTTAGAAGCAATAAGTTCAAAAAGTTGACAAGGTATGGAAATGTCTACAAAGTTAGGAAAGGTAGAACAACAAAAATTAGATTGGGGTATTTTGTAAGTGAGAGCGAGGCAAAATCTGTTTTAAGTTCAGTAAAAAGAAAAGGATTCAGAGATGCGTTTATTGTCGAAGATTTATTGAATTCTTCAGAGTTGGAATTATTGGAGTCCAGTTATACATTTGGTAATAATGAAAAATACTCCCGTCCCGCTGAAGTTGGAAATTATAAAATAAAACTTGCTGCATATACAAATCCATTGTACTTTGATGTAAATAAAGTTAAGGACCTTGGAGTGATAGAGCAGTGGTCAAAAGGTAAATGGACTATATTTATTCTTAGTGGATATACTGGGTTGACTGATGCTGAAGCAGCAATGAGAAAAGCTAGGAATAGAGGTTATACTACAGCGGAAGTAGTTATTGACGAAGGAGGAATTTTGACCAGAGTCAAAAGCAATTAAGAATAAATTAGAGATTGGTTATATAATTTAGGTTTTGGTTAAAGAAGACTGCACATGCATATGAGCAGTCTTTTTTTGTTCCTTTAGGTCTTTAGATTTATTTGCTCCAACTTTGTAAACGGATAATTGTTGTTTTATGTTTTATACTCAAATAACTATGGTCGTGTCCCAATACCTAACGATTAATACTTAAATCATTACAATCCTCATCCTTAGTTTCAAATTCCAAAGTAACATGATTAATATTCATATGCAATAGCTTGTGTTTGATCTTTTCTTTTAGTTGTGCCAGCTGTCTCATATCCATATTTTTATTTATAACTATATGGGCAGTAAGAGAGTTTTCAGTTGTGCTAATAGCCCATATATGCATATGATGTACATCTTGAACTTTCTCGATTTCTTTAACGGCATTTAATATATCGTCGATGTTAATACCTTTTGGTACTCCATCAATTGCAAGGTTGACACTGTCTTTAAATAATTGCCATGTTGAAATAAATATTACTAAAACTATTATAACACTAATAATAGTATCAACTATATACCAATTTGTATAAAGTATGATAAATCCTGATATGACCACTCCCAATGAGACTAATGCATCAGCTGCCATATGTAAATAAGCCCCCTTTATATTTATATCTTTTTCTTTGTCTTTTAAGAATAGATAAGCAGTAAATGCGTTGATTAATATACCAATTGAAGCAACAATTACTACAGCTTTTCCCTCTACATGAACAGGTGTTATAAACCTCTCAATTGTTTCTTTAATGATGAATCCAATAGCGATAAATAGTAGAACTGAATTTGCCAAAGAAGCAAGTATTGTAGTTTTTCTATAGCCGTAAGTAAGGCGATCGGTTGACTGTATTTTGGACATCCTGAAGGCTAATAATGCTAAGATCAAACTGATAACATCAACTAGATTATGTCCCGCATCTGACACTAATGCCATAGAATCATAATATATGCCTGAAACGAACTCAATTATAACAAAAAGAGAATTTAAAACAATACCTATTTTGAAAGCTCTATTTATGTTCGTAATTTGAATATTGTGCGAGTGAGAATGACCTTCTTCGTGGTGTCCCATAGTTAAAACTATTTTTTGTTTAAAATTTGAACTGCTTTGTTATATTCTATTTGTGTATTTATATTCAAGAAAAGATGACTTTTGTAGAAGTGCAAGTTTTCGTCTATTACTATTTTTTTATAGTTTGCTTTTTCCAGAAGTTTTGTCAATTTGAATCTTTTTTTTGCAATCATTTCCTCAACCAAAGGAATAATACTTTTGTGGTAATAAGAACATAATGGTTCAACATATTCACCTTCAAACGCTGATGCAATCAAAGAATTGTGCTTTTGCTTGAGGATATATTGCAATAATTCTTTCCCCGCAAAAGGCATATCACAAGAAATAATAATATTGTCATCGCTATTTGATTCCAATAGTGCGGTATAGATTCCTCCAATTGGACCGATGTTTTTTACTTTATCGGGAATAACCTTATATCCAAGATTGATATATCTATCATCATTTGAACTGATGATTATTTCATCACAAATACCACCCAAGGCTTCAAGAGGGTAGTCTATCATCCTTTTTCCGCCTAGAGTGCAAAGCCCCTTGTCTTCCCCGAATCTACAGCTTTTTCCCCCACACAATATTATACCTGTAATCTTTTTCATAATGCAAAAATAACTTTATTTTCGTCAAACTATTACAAAAAGCTATTCTTAAATAATGAACGAGTACAAACTTTGCAATAAAGTTGCATCCAGTATCAAAATGCATTATATCGTTTTGACAGCAAGAAACAGAAAAGGAAAGAAAAATTCATTGTTGTTTTATTGAGCAGGGAATAAATCAAGATTGGGTTTAAGTCAGATGTTTGCAGTAATGATTGATTTTCTTAAAATAATTTCATATTTAGTATGTTTTCAATTGTTTGATATTTAAATGGTAAATGGGTTTTGTCTATGCCGGTATTTTAGATAATTGATGACATTTAACTTTATCTGAATATCATAATTTGGTTAATATACTTTATTGACTTACATTTGTACAAAAATAAAGCATATGTTTTTCAAAAAGACTAAATCCACAATCAGAGATATAGATGAGTTTTTGGATACCGTTGATCAAGGGATACTGGTGTTTAAAGAGGGAGTAAAAAGTTATCTTAATGAAGATGACGAAAGTTTTCAAAAGAATCTTGAAAATCTTTATAAACTTGAGGCAAAAGCAGATAAAAAAGTGCTTCGTGTTCAGAATGAATTTTTTGAACATTCGCTTATTCCTCAGTATAGTGCCGATGTGGTGAAGCTTCTTGATAGTCTTGATGATATAATAGATACGGCAAAAGAAAATCTTTATCAATACGATGTAGAGATACCTTTCATTCCTAAAAAATTAAAAGATGATTTTTTGAAGCTATTAGATGTATCATGTTCTGCTGCTGAAGCGGCAATACCAGCTGTACGTTCCTTTTTTAATAACCCAAGCGGTGTAAAAGATAATGAGCATAGAGTTTATTTTTATGAAAAAGAGACGGATGGATTGGCGGCAGATTTAAAGAGAAAAATATTTAAAGAAACAAAACACTTAAAGCTGAGCCAAAAAATACATTTAAGGTACTTTACCCTGCATATTGAACAAATTTCGGATAAAGCTGAGTATTCTGCGAGAATACTTTCTGCTTTGGCTATTAAAACCAAGGATTGATGATATTATTTTTTCTATCAAGCGGATTGTTTTTAGGTTGGTCATTAGGAGCAAATGATGCAGCTAATGTCTTTGGTTCTGCTGTTGGTACTAAGATGGTAAGTTTCAGGAAAGCGGCGATAATTGCTTCTATCTTCGTGATTTTAGGTGCGGTTATCCAAGGGGCGGGAGCGACTCATACTCTAGGGAAGTTAGGGGCGGTCACTGCTTTGGGAGGCTCATTTACAGTTGCTCTAGCAGCTGCTGTTACTGTGTATTGGATGACTAAATTTAAAATTCCCGTATCAACATCACAGGCTATTGTGGGGGCTATTATAGGCTGGAATTTTTTTGTTGGTTCTCCAACTGACATAAAAGTGTTGGGTAAGATTGTCTCAACATGGGTTATGGGTCCTATTTTGGGGGCTATTTTCGCAATTTTATTATTTTATGTTCAGCATCTGTTTTTTAGGGTAGTTAAGATTCATTTGTTAAAACAAGATGCTTATATCAGATTTTCACTTTTATTGGTAGGTGCTTTTGGCTCATTTAGTTTAGGGGCAAATAATATTGCCAATGTTATGGGGGTATTTGTTTTAGCAGCCCCGGATAGTTATCTTGATTTTGGTTTATTTAAATTGAATGGAGTACAGCAACTATTTCTACTTGGTGGAGTGGCAATTGCTATTGGTATCTTTACGTATTCAAAAAGAGTAATGGATACCGTGGGTAATGGATTGATGCAGCTTTCATCAAAATCTGCGATTATTACCGTATTAGCCAATTCAATGGTTTTGTTTGTATTCTCTTCCACTAGTTTGTCGAATTTCTTTGTTAGTATAGGATTACCACCAATACCACTAGTTCCGGTTTCAAGTTCTCAGGTTATTGTAGGAGCAATATTAGGGCTTGGCTTATTAAAGGGGGGATACAATATAAACTATAAGATGCTTGGGAGTATTGCTGCCGGCTGGGTTGCTACACCTTTTATTGCAGGAATATTATCTTTTATTGCTCTGTTTTTTATTAGTAATGTGTTTTTGATACCGGTAAGTAGCAAATCCGTTGTGAAAAAACAACAACCAAAAGTAATTAAAATAGATAGTTCTCAAATTAAAAATATAATCGTACCAAAGGATACGAGTGATACTCTTTTGAAGAATAAAAAATTATTAAATCAAAACTAAAGATTATGAAACGAAAACACAACTTTTCTTATCTCAAGCAAATAATGATATTACCAATATTAATATTTGTGTTTAAAGGTTTTTCGCAAAATGCAAAGGACAGTATTAGATATAATCAATATGGATTAAAAGTTGAAAGGGTGAGTTTAGATGCAGAGGCCAGAAATGGAGTATTGGTTTTTGAAAGCAAGGATAAGCAATTCAAGTATTGGTTTGACAATAGAGTGTATTTGGATGGTGAAAAGTATTTTGGAGAGCAAATCAATCCGATAGGAGATGGGCTATCAATTAGAAGATTGAGGTTTGCTATCAAAGCTAACTTATACAAAAAATGGTATGGTGAAGTAGATTTGGATTTTGCTGGTTCAGCTACCGAAATAAAGGATGCCTATATCAAATATAAGCTGAAGAATGGCTTTATCAAAGCAGGGAATTACAAGGAATCATTTTCGATGGAAACAACTACTTCATCCAGATATATCACTTTCATTGAAAGGTCCTTGCCAAGTAAGTTTGCACCTTCTAGAAACTTGGGGATTGCAGCTTCAAAATGGGGGCATAATTGGTTAGCAATAGCGGGTATACACTTCAATGATGTTGGTGGATTTGAGGAAGTGGAATTATCGCAAGCACATAATAAAAAAGATGGTATTGACGAAGGGACATCTTATACAGGGAGAATTGCATTTATGCCTGTACAAAAAGATCATAAAGTAATCCATTTGGGACTTGCGGCTTCATTTAGAACACCAAAGACCAGTGATTCTGAAATTAATAGTTACAGGTTTAGCACCAGAGCCTTGGCATCGATTAACAGGAAGAAATATATTGATACTGACGATATGAGCGATGTGGATCACCGTGTGTTACTTGGATTTGAATTGGCAGCAGCATACTACAATTTTATGTTCCAAAGCGAATATATGAAAAATACGGTTTATGGAATTGATAATGCATATACCGCCAATTTTGATGGTGGATATATGCAAGCAGGTTGGTTGATATTTGGTTCGCAATACAACTACAATAATAAGGAGGGCGAATTCACTCATATATCACAAAAAAATGATTGGGGTGCATTGGAATTGGCACTTAGATATAGTTACGTAAATGTCAATGATAAAGATGCAAACGTATTTGGAGGAGCGGGAGAAAGCTATACTTTGGGTTTGACTTATTACGCAAATCACAATGTCAGAATGATGCTTAATTACAACTATTTGAATCACGATAGATATGCTAATGGTAAGGGGAAACTCTATATCTATGAAGATGAAAATGGAGACAAATATAAGGATATAACAGACCTTAAAATACCGGCAGGTAAAGCAGGTGATGATTTTGGCTTTATTTCTGCAAGAATTGAAATTGATTTTTAAACATTTTTTTTAAAATACATTTATAAATAAATTTAAAAAAGCATAAAATGAAAAAGTTAATTATATTTTTACTAATGGTTTTTGTAGGGATTACTTCCTGTTTAAAGGATGAAGACCTAAAAGATCCTACTCCACAAGGAAATGGAGATTCCACAGTATTTTTGAATGAATTGGTATCCACCGGTAGTCCTGATTATATTGAGTTATACAATAGTGCAAATGAAGCTGTAGATATTAGTGGTTACACTATATCTGATGGAGGATCGGATTTTGTTATCCCTTCAGGAATATCTGTTAGCGGAAAAGGTTATTTGATCCTTTTGGCTGACGATGCAGGCAAAGTTGATGAGGAAGGTGTTCACACAAACTTTAAGATTTCTTCAAAAGGAGAACCGATTAAATTGGTAGACAAAGGGGGGAATTTAGTTGATCAGATTGATTTGCCTCCAATGGATCCGGGTACTGCCTATGGTAGGACAACTGACGGTGGAGCTGAATGGGGCTTGATAGCACCTTCACCGGGTGCTGCTAATAGCAATACAAATACAGCCCCCAACATCACTATGGATACAATAAAGGGATTAAATGACAATATAAGATACGAAGTTTCTGCTTTAGTTGTTGATGTTTCTGGATTGAGAGAAGTCAAATTGTTTTACAAGTTTGATAATGATTTTGCATTTGTCGATATGGCTCCTTTGGGAAGTGGTGAATACGCTTATGTTTTGCCTGGAGTTCCGGCTGGTGAAGAATTGGAATACTATATTATGGCAACGGATGAAACCGGCCTAAAGAGTTATTTTCCAGAAACTGCTCCAAATAATCCGTTAAAAGTTGTTTCGGAAAATGGATATGCTATTTTTTCAAATTTTGATATTTCAACTGAAAATCCTTCTGCGGATGAAGAAGTGACTATATCAGTCGATGTTTTTGATGCAACAGGAATAGATCAGGTTAGATTGTATTATGTCTTTGGAGATCAAACGGTAGGTGATAAAGAAAAAATAATTATGAACAATGTTGGAGACAATAGATATGAAGGCGTTATACCTGGGCAATCTGATAATACAGTTGTTCGGTATTATATGAGAGCGGAAGATTTATCCGGTCTTAAGAGTTATTATCCTACAGATGCAACATTTGATAATGATAGCTTATCAATGTGGCTGTCATATAAAGTTGCCCCTCCTTCAACCTTGAATACCTTAGTACTTAATGAAATCGAAGGTAAAGGAGATCCTGATTATATAGAACTTTATAATGGAACCGATTCTGATATCGACCTTGAAGGATATAAATTACACGATAAAGATCCAACAGAAGCATACGTGATTCCGGCAGGAACAATTATCAGTGCGGGAGGATTTTGGACACTGGATTGTGATAAGGATGTGTATACTAAGTTTAAAATTTCAAGTGGCGGTGAAAATATTACACTTTTGGATGCTTCAGGAAATGTTTTGGATCAATTGCTTGAGGAAGATTGGCCTGCAGGACACGCGGGTTTAGTTGGTAGAGTTCCTGATGGAGGAACAAAATGGGTTGTGTTAAGTGAAGAGAGTAAAGGGGCGTCAAATGGCAATTAAAACCAATAAAATATCAATATTGGGAAGTTTAATAGTCTTAATCTTATTGGTATTCTTAGGTTCTTGTAACAAAGAACCTAAGAAAACCAAAGCCGTTAATTTGGAGCTGGTAAAAGAGATTGATTTAGCAGTTAAAGAGCCTTCCGGATTGTGTTATTCTGCTAATAAAAATGCCTTTTATACAGTCAGTGATAATTCAGCAAGTATATATAAGCTTTCTTTGACAGGAGCTCTTATAAAACAATTGAATTATAAAGGCCAGGACTTGGAAGGTGTGACGTTAAATCCTAATAACGGCAATATTTTTGTAGTTGAAGAAAGAAAAAGAGAGTTAGTACAACTCGATTCAGAAGGTAATGAGATCAATAGACAGCATTTGGATATAGAAATAAATGATGCAAATAAAGGATTAGAGGGTGTGGCTTTTAATCCAAAAAACAATCATATCTATGTACTTAATGAACAAAATCCGGGATTGCTTATTGAATTGGATGAATCCGGTAAAATCATTAAACAGACGGATCTCAGCTTTGCAATAGATTACTCAGGAATATTTTATGAACAAACGGAAGATGTCTTGTGGATTGTAAGTGATAAGTCAAAATCTATTACCAAATGTGATTTGAATGGGAAAAAGCTAAATAGTTATAAGATTAAAGAATCAAAAGCTGAAGGGATAGTAGTGGATTCGAATTTGAAGAGGATTTATGTAGTTTTGGATGGATTGGATAAATTACAAGTCTATAAGTATTAAAAAAAGTAAAACAAAAAATGGCAAAAGAAAAACTAAAAATTGGAGAGATTTCAAAACCTAGATTTGAATTTAGGTCTTTCGGTCAGGATTTTGAAAAACCGGCAAAGAAAATGGCTAAATTATCAGCTCCTGTTCCAAAAAAGGTAAAGGAAAGACATTCTGATGAGATTTATATTGTATCGAAAACAAATGATATAAATAATACTAAAATCAGAAATGGTAAAATGGATATAAAAACATTTGTAAAAACAGTTGATGGACTCGAGCAATGGAATCCATTGATGAAGACCAAGTTTCCTATATCTAAAGATGTATTGGTAAATGATGTATTCCCCGCTTTTATGGTTGATATGCCAAAATTGAAAAAGGAAACTTATACCTTGGAGGAGTTTTTGGACATGGTAAAAAATCACCAAGATCTTCAAGCAGTAAAAGTGCATAAACACAGATTCGGTTATATGGTAAATGATACCATTTGTGAAGTTGCAAATGTGCTTATCAACGGCGCTAAGGTCATCAGCATAAATTCGGAGTCAACTGAAATAGAAGATATTAAAAAGACATTGAAAGACGTTGGACTGGAAGGGGTTGAAAATATAAATTATCTTCAAGCTATAAAGAGAGTGATTGGTATGATTGATAAACCCTTGGCTAATTAACTTATAAGGTCAAAATGTTATAAAAATAAAAAAAATGGCAAAAGAAATAGAAAGAAAATTTTTGGTAAAAAACGATGATTTTAAAGAATGTGTCAGGCAATCTCAAAAAATTGTTCAAGGCTATTTATCATCAGTTCCGGAAAGGGCTGTCAGAGTGAGAATAAAGGGAGATAAGGGGTTTTTAACGGTAAAAGGTATCGGTAATGAGTCAGGTATGAGTAGATTTGAATGGGAAAAAGAGATAAGCGTGGACGATGCAAAAGATTTATTGAAAATCTGTGAGCCCGGAATTATTGATAAAACCCGTTATATAGTCCAGTACAAAGGTTATGTGTACGAGATAGATGAATTTTACGGGGATAATGATGGATTGATAGTCGCGGAAATAGAGCTGGAATCAGAAGATGATATTTTTGAAAAACCCGAGTGGCTTGGAGAGGAAGTGACCGGTGATGTAAAATATTACAATGCGATGTTGATGAAAAATCCGTATAAAAACTGGAAGAATAAATAGTACTCTACTCAAGAAATAGGTGTACATAAAGACAAATTTATAAGAAAGCTTAATAAACACTAAAGACTAAAATTGAACAATAGAATGGATAATGATCTCAACAGTATTGACTTCGAAGAATGGGAAGGTGATTTCCTCCTTATTGAAGATGAAGACTGGCCGGGTTTAGTTAAATTAAGAAAACAGAGAGCTGAAAAACGCCCTTCAGACTTTATTAGTCAATGGAGATATGACGAAGCTTTGATTTTCAATCAGGAATTCAAACAAGCCTTGGAATTCTTAACTCCAATTTACAAAAAAGACCCTAACCATCCGGATGTTATTCATTTTTTATCAAAATCTCTTTGTTTATTTGCTGTAAGATATCTTACCGGTATCTATAATTTTAAGGCTACCGGGATGAATTTTTATTAAGGTTGTTGTGTCGAATTCTATTGGATCTCCATCGATATGGAATTTGTTGTAATCAGCTTCGATTTCTATATCTGAATTTGTTTGATGATAAGAGATATACTTTGATTCTTTAATTTTTCCTGCAAACATATTGACAATAAATACCGGAAAATAGTATAGAGGAAATGGCTTAACCAATACAATATCCAATTTTCCACTGGAAGGATTAGCTTTGGGAGCAATTAGGGCATTATTGCCAAATTGCCTAGTGTTGGCAAGTGTTACCATTTTGAAGTTATCATCGATATTTATATGGTCAAATTGAAGTTTAGCATTGAAACTTTTGAATTTACGCATACATTTCAGTGTTGATGCAATATAACCGGACAAGCCCCGGTTCTTTCTTTGGGCAAACAGATGAGCGACGCAACTATCAAAACCTATTCCGGCAGCGTTGATAAATTTTCTACCGTTTATTTCGATTACATCTACATATAGAGTTTTTCCTTCATAGATGTGATTTATAAGTTTTTTTATATTGTTGATGAAACCCAGTTCTTTTGCAAAACCATTACCTGAACCACGAGGTATAACCGCCATTATTTTATCTTTTTTATTGAATAAATAATTGGCAAAATGGTTGATTGTGCCATCTCCTCCGGCTATTACAAAAACTTTGTATTTATCGATTATTGTTTTTGCTAAAGCGTCTATGTCCTCAATAGAATTAGTGATATGAATATCAAAAGAAGGATCTATTTTTTTTATTCTTTTTAGCAGCGATTCGGGTTTTTTCTTACCTGAATGTGGATTGATAATAAATACGATATCCTCTTTTTTGAAACTCATAATTGGGTATGATTACTAAATAAGAGTGCAAATATACCGATTTATGCCTGTATAATAGCAAAATCATTTAATAAATCCTTTTTCTGTCAAAATGACACTTTTTTGAATGAAAAATATTATCTTTGCGCCCTGAATAAAAAAAATAATGAAGAATATGTTTAAAGAAGTAAGTGGTGATGAGAAATATATCGATGAAAATAGGCAAGGGGAGGCGTTTTTCAAGCTTGAGAGTAAAGTAGAATTAGGAACTAAAAAAGTATATATTGAGAGCTATGGATGTCAAATGAATTTCAATGATTCTGAAATTGTGGCAGCTATTATGCGCAAAGATGGATATTCAACAACGAGAGATATAGAAGATGCGGACTTGATTTTTGTAAATACTTGTTCGATTAGAGATAAAGCAGAGAAAACATTGCTGAAAAGGCTTACTGAGTTTCAATCGTATAAAAAAAATAACAAAGATCTCAAAGTAGGTGTTTTGGGATGTATGGCAGAAAGATTGAAAGAAGAGTTTTTGGAGAATAAAGTAGTAGATATAGTAGTTGGTCCTGATGCTTACCGTAGTTTGCCTGAGTTGGTAGAATGGTCAAAACACGGGAATAAAGGTATAAATGTACATCTTTCCAAGGAGGAAACATACGATGATATCACTCCGGTTAGACTTGATGAAAATGGTGTATCAGCATTTATTTCGATTACCAGAGGCTGCAATAATATGTGTTCATTTTGTGTAGTACCATATACTCGTGGAAGGGAAAGAAGCAGAAATGCCTTTTCGATTGTAGCAGAGGCAGTAGATCTGTTCGGCAAAGGGTATCGGGAAGTTACCCTTTTAGGTCAAAATGTCGATTCTTATCTTTGGGAAAATCCCGAAACAAAAGAACAAATAACTTTTGCTAAGCTTCTTGAGATGGTGGCTGAAGTTAATCCCTTGTTGAGAGTACGTTTTGCTACGTCACATCCAAAGGATATGGTTGATGATGTGATTTATACGATGGCGAAGCACAATAATATCTGTAAGTATATACATCTTCCCGTTCAATCCGGCAACTCCAGAGTATTGGAATTGATGAACAGGACTTATACAAGAGAATGGTATTTGGACAGGGTGAAAAAGATATATGAAATCATTCCTGATATCGCTATATCATCTGATATGATTGCAGGATTTTGTACAGAGACTGAGGATGAGCATAAGGATACCTTGAGTATAATGAAGGAGGCAAATTATAGTATGTCATATATGTTTTATTATTCCGAAAGACCGCGGACAAAAGCCGAAAAAACTTTGGAAGACGATGTGCCGTTGGATGTTAAGAAAAGAAGATTGAGTGAAATTATCAGGCTTCAAAATCAGTTGTCGTTTGAGCATAATAAAAAAGATATTGGTAAAGTATTTGAAGTTTTAATCGAGGGAGACTCTAAAAAATCAGATAAGGAATTTAAAGGAAGAAATTCTCAAAATAAAGTATTAATTTTCCCGAAAGAAGAAGGTTTGGGTATTGGGGATTATACATATGTGAAAGTGTTGGACGCTACAAGTGCGACTTTAATAGGAAAAATTGAGCATTAAAAGTACTTTTTATTAAAATGGAGATTTATCGCAAATATAAAATGAAATAATTATGGAATTACAAGCAATTAAAAGACGATTTGGAATAGTTGGTAATTCTGAAAAATTAAACAGAGCTATCGAAACAGCTTTACGTGTAGCCAATACTGATTTGACGGTATTGATACAAGGAGAAAGCGGTGTTGGGAAAGAGGTGTTTTCTAAAATAATCCACAGTATGAGCAATCGAAAGCACAATGATTTTATTGCTTTGAACTGTGCAGCAATTCCTGCAGGAACTTTGAATTCAGAGCTGTTTGGTCATGAAAAAGGAGCGTTTACAGGGGCGACTTCTGATAGGAAAGGGTATTTTGAAACGGTGAATGGAGGGACTATCTTTTTAGATGAGATAGGGGAAATGCCTAAAGATACGATGTCCTATTTGTTGCGTGTACTTGAAAATGGAGAGTTTTTTCGAGTTGGTTCATCAAAAGTTCGTAAGACTGATGTACGAGTAATTGCAGCGACAAATGTTGATTTGCGTGTCAAAGTTAAAGAAAAGAAATTTAGGGAAGATTTATATTATAGGTTAAACACCGTATCTATTTTTCTTCCTGCACTGCGTGAAAGACCTGAAGATATTATTTTGTTGTTTAAGAAATTTGCAAGGGATTTTGCCGAAAAATACAATTTTCCTACTATTTCCCTCGATGAACATGCACAATTGTATATCAAGAATTATACCTGGCCCGGAAATATAAGAGAATTGAAAAATGTTGTTGAAAAATTGTCTGTTTTGTCAGATGAAAGGTTGATAACAGCAGAAAAATTAGTTGAGATTGTCCCCGAGGTAAGGGTCAGACATCTTCCTGTTTCTTTTGAAGACAAAAGCAAAAGCGAAGATTTCAATGACAGGGATTTGGTATATAAATTCTTGTTTGATATGAAAAAGGACTTATCTGAATTAAAAACAATGTTTTTCGATTTGGTCAGAGCCAATAATTTGGATATGCCCGTTTTAAGCAGTAGGGATTATAATATGCCAATTGATAAAAATATAATACCTTCATTCGAGAAAAAAATAAATGAATTCGAAAACGACGTAAAAATTGACTATCCTGTAATAAATGATTTTCCGAATGAAATAAAGCCTAAAGATTCTAGTTATGAAGTAGAAGTTCTTGATGAAAATCTAAATTTGAATGAAATGGAGAAGTCTATGATAATAAAGGCACTAAAAAAGTATAAGGGAAGAAGAAGAAACGCTGCAAAGGAACTTGGATTGTCAGAGAGGACTCTTTATCGAAAAATAAAAGAATATGGAATCAAAGAATAGCCTTATGAGAAAATTATTGTTTGCAATATTTTTAACCATTACATTTTCATCCTGTTTTATCTTCTATACCTTTAAAGATATCTCAATTGAGCCTGATGTCAAAACATTTTATGTTGAAGATTTCGCAAATAATGCAACAAATTCACCTGCTACATTAAATCAAGATTTTTCAGAAGCATTGCGTAAGAAAATTATTGATGAGACAAGTTTGACCTACGATGAAAATAATCCACATGTAATTTTTTCCGGTTCTATTAGTTCTTTTGACGTTACTGCTCAAGCACCCAATAAGGAGGGGGCGTCGTTGAATAGACTTCAAATAAAAATTAATGTTGAGTACGTTAACACTTTACATGAAAAAGAGAATTGGAAAAAACCATTTACATGGTATGCAGATTTTCCTAGTGATCAATCGCTTGATGAGGTGCAAGAATCGTTGATTAAAGAGATTTTTGCTCAAATCTTGGATGATATTATCAATAAATCTTTTAATAATTGGTAGGTTATTTAGAATTATTAAAAAAAACTTATAAATATTTTTACTATTTGTTGCAAATACTTGTATCTTCGCAGCAATTTTTAACAAAAATTAAAAAATAATATGTCAAATTACGGAAAAGTAAGTCAGGTTATAGGCCCGGTTGTAGATGTGTCATTTACTGAAGAAGGAGCACAGCTACCGGAAATTTTAAATGCATTGGAAATTGATAGAGGTGATTCTACATTAATTTTGGAAGTTCAACAGCATCTTGGAGAGGATACAGTGAGAAGCATCGCTATGGACTCAACTGATGGATTGAAGCGTGGAGATAAAGCATTAGATACAGGAAAACCTATTGCAATGCCTGTTGGAGAGCAAATAAAAGGTAGATTATTTAATGTAGTTGGAGAAGCGATTGATGGTATAGGGAAAATTGAAAAAGACGAAAACGCTTATCCGATTCACAGAAAACCACCTAGATATGAAGATTTGTCGACTGAGACGGAAGTCCTTTATACCGGAATTAAAGTTATTGACTTGATTGAACCTTATCCTAAAGGAGGAAAGATTGGTCTTTTTGGTGGGGCTGGTGTTGGTAAGACTGTTCTTATTATGGAACTTATCAATAATATTGCGAAGGGATATGAAGGTATTTCAGTATTTGCTGGAGTAGGAGAGAGGACAAGAGAAGGAAATGACTTGCTAAGAGAAATGCTTGAAGCAAATGTTATCAAATATGGTAAAGAATTTATGGAGGATATGGAAAATGGAGGATGGGATATAACTAAAGTTGATAAAAATGAATTATTAGAATCTCAGGCTACATTGGTTTTTGGTCAAATGAATGAGCCTCCTGGAGCTAGAGCTAGAGTTGCTTTGGCCGGATTGACAGTTGCAGAATATTATAGAGATGGTGATTTGAGTGATCCCTCAGGAGGAAAAGATATATTGTTTTTTATCGACAATATTTTCCGTTTTACACAAGCCGGTTCTGAGGTGTCTGCGCTATTAGGTCGAATGCCGTCAGCGGTTGGGTATCAACCTACATTGGCTACTGAGATGGGATTGATGCAAGAGAGAATTACTTCTACTAAAAGAGGCTCTATTACATCTGTTCAAGCCGTTTACGTGCCTGCGGATGACCTCACTGACCCCGCTCCTGCTACTACTTTTGCTCACCTTGATGCAACAACGGTATTGAGCAGAAAATTAGCTTCCTTAGGTATTTATCCTGCTATTGATCCATTGGATTCTTCTTCAAGAATAATGAATCAAGATATGTTGGGAGAAGAACATTATAATACAGCTCAAGATGTGATTCATATACTTCAAAGATATAAAGAATTGCAAGATATTATCGCTATTTTGGGTATGGAAGAATTGTCAGAAGAAGATAGAACGGTAGTGAATAGAGCTAGGAAAGTTCAAAGATTCCTTTCTCAACCGTTCCATGTGGCCGAGCAATTTACCGGTATTTCAGGAGCGTTGGTTTCAATTGAAGAAACTATAAAAGGGTTTAGAATGATTTTGGATGGTGAGATGGATAAATATCCGGAAGCAGCATTCAACTTGAAAGGATCTATCGAAGAAGTAATTGAAGCAGGATCAAAAATGCTTGAAGCTTAATAAAAATAATTAGATTATGGAATTAGTTGTTTTAACACCTGAACAAGAGTATTTCAAAGGAGAAATAGTTTCACTTACAGTTCCCGGTGTTTCAGGAGAGTTTGAAGTACTGAAAGATCATGCACCTTTAGTGTCTGCATTAACTGCAGGGGAAGTTAGAATTAAAAAGAAAGATGGTGATATTTTAAAATTTAATGTTAATCAAGGATTTCTTGAAGTAATAAATAATGACCTAGCTTTATTGGTGAAAAAAATAGAAGTAAAAGATTGAAATGTCGCTAAATAGAATTATACAAAGCCATTTCATTTGCGAAATGGCTTTTTTGTTGGTTTTAACCCAACCAAATCAAATTAATTGGTGTCTTATAGAGTGACATAGTTTATCAACCGATATTAAAAGTAATTAGCTTTTTCGTACAGGCGGTAATTTAGTATGATTTGTTGAATTTTTTTGTTAGATTAATTGTTATTTTGATTGGTTGTGTTCATTTATTAATGTTATTGAATATGAGGATTAATTTTTTTAAGCTAAAGCTATTATTTATTTTTATTGTCGTTTCGTTTTTTTCTTGTCAAAAAGCTGAAGAGTCAGGATATTTTGATTTAGGAAAAAATGAAATCGAAATGTTCTATCAAGAGACTCAATGTTCTGATCCTTGGTATGAACTTGTTGTTTTACATCAAGACCGGTCTAAAAAAGCGATTTTAAAAGAATATATGGACTTGAAAAATATTAGCTATCTTGATTTGGAATATGACAAGGCTAGTACTGATGAGGTTATTACTTGTACTGCTTGCTCTTGTTTTACAGGATCTGTTTTTTATATTAAGATAAAAGATAAAACGGATAATATTGAAAAACTAAAAGAGATAGGATTTAAATTATAAAAATATTTATTATATTTTGGGGTAAACTATGTGAAGAATAACGGGGTAGATATTGGGTTAATCGATGCTTGTCGGTCAAATGACAGGAAAGCACAGGAGAAGTTATATCGTCATTTTTTTGCTAAGCTCTTACCTATGATTAAAAGATATGCTACAAATGAAGATGATGTAATAAGTATTTTTAACGATGGTATGCTTAGAGTTTTTACTCAACTGGATTCTTATACGGGAAAAGGTAATTTTGAAGGCTGGGTAAGAAAAATTGTATTAAATAGTTTATATAATTATTTCAGAAAATATAATATAAAAGTAAAAATATTTGAACTACATGATTATGATAAATCTTTGA
>JALVAD010000515.1 GCA_027011385.1 Saprospiraceae bacterium
GTAAGTTCTCCCAAGTGAAACTGAGGTTTAAACTAAATTTAACTTTAGTGTTATGAATATGTTAATCCGTATATTAGACAGCAATCTTTTGCGCCATTGCTGAGGTTTGCCCCGATGAACCTATAGAAAAATTCATCATCTGGGCAGCTGTGTCAATACAAAGGTGCATTTCATTTTTTCGCGTTTTGAGTTCTATCGATCGATGAAATTTCCCCGACAGGGGATAAATGTGAATAACTGTGGGTGGAACCCGCGGTATCCGAACAAGCAAAGTACAACTCCGGAGGAGTTGAATATCCACACAACATAATAATTGATAATTGAACACCTTCTGCGTTCATATCACCTTTCACATTTACCCCGCATTTCATACGGGGCTAATCACATTAAATCACGTTCGTGGTTTTTACCCTCTCATTTATAAACCAAAATTTTATAAAAAAATAGCAATATTATCTTTCTTTTGATTTTATAGGGGAAATAGGGAAAAGTGAAAAAATGAAATACACTTGTTAATGTGGTATAACAAGTAAATTTCGATTAATTTTATTATTTTTGCATTCAAAATTAATTAAAGTGAAGAAGATATTGATTTTTTTAGCGGTTAGTATTTTTTTGGGGTTGCTCATTTTTGGCTTTACCCTAAAACAATGGATTTGGGGTGAAAATATCAAACAAAACCTTGAGTCTTATGAGCTTTTGATTCCCACAGGTTCGGATTATGACTCACTAATGAAGATATTAAAGGATAATGATTTATTGGAAAATTACAGCTCTTTTGATTTTGTGGCCGGAGCAATGAAATATAAAAAATCAAAAATCAGACCGGGACGATATGTATTAAAACCCGGAATGAGCAATAGAGAATTGATTAATCTATTGCGCTCGGGAAAGCAAACTCCCGTCAATATTACATTCAATAATGTGAGAAAAATAGATGAACTAATGGGGAAAGTCTCTCATTATATTGAGGCTGATTCAATATCATTGGTTAAATTGATACAAGATAGTGCATTTATATCCAAACTGGGGTATAATAAATACACTATTTTGTCAATGTTTATTCCCAATACCTATGAATTGTACTGGAATACTGATGCAAGGCAGTTTGTGGGACGGATGAAAAAAGAGCATAACAAATTTTGGGCAAAAAACAATAGATTGGTTAAAGCAACTGCTTTGGATATGGACGAAAAAGAAGTTTTTACACTTGCCTCAGTTGTACAAAAAGAAACTCTTGCAAATGACGAAAAACCCAAAGTAGCTTCTGTTTACCTTAATCGATTGAAAAGAGGCATTTT
This sequence comes from Saprospiraceae bacterium, assembly GCA_027011385.1. Taxonomy (GTDB): domain Bacteria; phylum Bacteroidota; class Bacteroidia; order Chitinophagales; family Saprospiraceae; genus JADJGA01. The sequence continues at coordinate 1,302 of JALVAD010000515.1, forward strand.
GTTGCAAGCTGATCCTACAGTTGTGTTTGCATCCGGTGATTTCGGGCTAAAAAGAGTCTTGAATAAGCATTTGGATATTGATTCGCCTTACAACACATATAAATACGCCGGTCTGCCTCCGGGACCGATTTGTATGCCTGATGTAAGTAGTATCGATGCTGTCTTGAATGCTGAAGAAACCAATTTTCTCTATTTTTGTGCGAAGCCGGACGGTAGCGGTCATCACGCTTTTGCCAAGACACTAAAACAACACAATGTCAATGCCAATAAATACAGGCGGTGGCTGAATAGTCAAAGGATTAAGTAGTGACCATAAGAATTTTATGAAATAGAAAGAATGTCTTTTCGTTGTGTATACTGTCTGAAAAAAACGAATCAAATTAAAAAATAATTTATGAAGCACATATTGTTTTCTATTGCAATAATTATGACGGTGGGTTTATCTGCTCAAAGTGGATATGATATTATGATTAAAGCAAAAAATTATCCAACAGATTCTCTTTTTGTTTCATATAATTACGGAGGAGGAAACGTTGTTTTAAGTGCCTTAAAAAGAAATTATCATTGGGATTTTATATTGAAATCTGATGCTGTTCTTCCCGATGCAGTTTACTATATTGGAACATTGAGAAAGAAAGAACTCTTTCCTTTTATCATTACTCAAAAAGATAATCATTTTGATTTGAACATAGATTTTGAAGATAAGAAAAACTACTCTTCAAAAGGTTCCAAAGAAAATACGGTATTTTTTAAATATAAACACCAGGCTGATAGCCTTAAAAATAAAAGAAAAGAATATCTGATGAATAGGCAATTCCATAAGAAAGATCTAGTCACACTTGAACTTAATCAAATAAGACGGAAGTATGTTGCTCAGAATCTGGGTACTTTTGTGGCAAAACTTATAAAGAGTGATATAGAGTGGATTGATTCGGAAATTACTGATAGAAAGGGAAAAGATAAGGCTACGCTTCTCGATTATAAAATTAAAAATTATCTAAACAATATTGATCTTAGCGATAAGACTGCCTTGAGATTGCCAAAAACCCATAAATTGATTACAGAATATTTCGATAGGGTGGTTCATCTAAAACCTGAAGCTGTTATTCCTGCTTTAGATAGTGTCCTTTGGGCGATGGGTTGTAAAAGTGAAATGTTTAAGTTTTATTTGCCATTTTTCACTAGAAAATACTCATTTCCTTTTAGACCTTGGGTCGATAAAGTGTATGCACACTTGGCAAAAAAGTACTATACAAAAGAAATTGCTTATTGGCTTAGCGAAAAAGAAATACAAAGGGTTCACGAAATGGCTAAACGAAAAGAAGAGTCACTACCCGGGAAAATCATTCCAGATATCACATTGGTTGACAAAAATGATAAATCAGTAAGATTGCGCGATATTGATGCTAAATATATGGTTCTTGTATTTTGGAGACCCGGTTGCAGTCACTGCCGTCACGCTATGCCGATATTAAGAGAGTTTCAAACTAAATATAAAAGTAAAGGCGTGAAGATTGTTACTGCCTGCACGAGGCAAAGAAGTGACACTTACCGTTGTTGGGAGGGAGTCAAAAACGAAAAAATGGAAGACTTTGATTATAATCTCGCAGATAAATCCGGAAAAACTGATTTTTTAAAAAAATACAATATAACCGGAATTCCAAATATCTTTATTATTGATAAAAACAAGAAAATCATTGATAAAAAGGTTGCTCCAAGTAGATTACAGGAAGTATTTGAGAAAGTATTGAGGGATGAGAAGTAATGGGAATCCTCATCCCCCCTGGTGAAATATTCTTTGTCACGAATTTCACAGGGTAAACCGGTTCATTTTTCTTTCTAACCTCATCCCCCAGCCCCTTCTCCTTTTAAGGAGTCCGTATTATTATTTTAAATATTTTGTAAAAGGAGAAGGGGAGAGTGAGGGCGATTTAGCTTTTGGAATAGCTATTAAAAATTTTATTAGTGATTTTGTTTTAGGATTTATTTTTGTCCCAATTATTTCTATCATTAAAACACAAGCACATACTCCTAAAAGTTATTCTAAACGACTAATCACTATCTTCCCTCTTCTTTTCCGATATTTTTAACAGAGAGTATTAACGTATGAAAAGGAGATGGCAAGCTTGCCCTGTGAAATTCATATATGAATATTTCATCGGGGGGTGAGGATAAAAAAGAGAAGGATATGACAAGCCAACTCTGTGAAATTAATTTTTACTGAAAATATTGGAAAATTAAAATTGAATATTTACCTCATTTTAGAGTTTGTTTGGTATTATTCATATCTTTGCGGATTATTTTAAAATAGTGAAAGTAGTTAGCAATGAAAACATCATTAAATTGGCTTAAAAATTATATAAATCTTGATGGTTTATCTGTAGAAGAAATAAGTGAAATCTTGACAGCACTCGGACTTGAGGTTGCCGGAGTAGAGAAAGTGGAAAGTATAAAAGGCGGTCTTAAGGGAATAGTGGTTGGTGAAGTGAAAACTTGTGAAAAACATCCAAATGCTGATAAGCTATCTGTGACAAAAGTCGATTTAGGAACAGGAGATTTGGTTGATATCGTTTGTGGTGCTCCCAATGTTGCCGTTGGGCAGAAAGTGTTGGTTGCGACTATCGGATCAGTTCTCTATAGCCCAGAAGGAGAGGAATGGAAAATTAAAAAAGGAAAAATCAGAGGGGAAGTATCTGAAGGAATGATTTGTGCAGAGGATGAGCTTGGTCTTGGTACTAGTCACGATGGGATTATGGTACTGCCAAATGATGTAAATTCCGGAACAAAAGCTAGTGATTATTTCAATATAGAGGAAGATTGGGTTTATGAAATTGATTTGACTCCCAATAGGTCAGATGCTACATCTCATATAGGGGTGGCAAAGGATTTGGCTGCATATCTTCAGGTCAATAAAGCTCACTCCGGTGAGGTTATATTGCCCGATGTAAGTGAATTTTCCAAAGATAGTGATGACAAAAAAATAGAAGTTATTGTTGAGGATACAGCCAAGTGCCCAAGGTATGCAGGTGTGGTAATCGACGATATCGAGATTAAGCAATCCCCGGATTGGCTAAAAAATAAATTGACTTCAATAGGGGTAAAATCTATAAATAATATTGTGGATATTACAAATTTTGTATTGCACGAATTTGGTCAACCGCTACACGCATTTGACGCTGATAAAATCAAAGGCGATACGCTTAGAATTAAGACATTACCTGTGGGCACTTTATTTAAAACTTTAGATGAAAATGAAATAAAATTAAGGGAAGGTGATTTAATGATTTGTGATATTGATTCTAATCCCTTGTGTATGGGAGGTGTGTATGGAGGATATGATTCTGGAGTGAGTGATAGTACCAAAAGAATCTTTTTGGAATCTGCTTATTTTGATGCAAAATCGATTAGAGTATCTAGTATGAAGCACAATTTGCGTACAGATGCAGCTATGGTTTTTGAAAAAGGCGCAGACCCAAGTATTACTATTTTAGCCTTGAAAAGAGCTGCTAATTTGATGAAGGAATTGGCAAATGCGAAGGTCGTGTCGGATATAGTTGATGTTTATCCAAATATGGTACAACCTGTAGAAGTGAAGGCCAAATATTCAAATGTAAACAGACTTATCGGTTTGGACATGCCAAAAGATAAAATAAAAGATATTTTTAAGGCATTGAAATTTGATATTGTCTCAGAGGATGGCGATTCTGTAATTGTATCAATTCCGACTAATAAAGCTGATGTGACAAGAGAAGCTGATGTGATAGAAGAAGTATTGAGGATTTACGGACTAAACAATGTTCCTATTCCAGCTAAAGTATCGATTTCCGTAAATCATTCTGACGGTAAAGAAAATTATAAAGTAAGAAATTATCTTGCTGATTATTTTACTAATCAAGGCTTTTTTGAGGCAATGAGTCTTTCACTTTCTGAATCTGAAAAATATGTGAGTACATTGGGATATGACGAAAAAGAATTGGTGTTTATCAACAATACCTCCAATGTCAATTTGAATATAATGAGACCGGAATTGATGTTGTCTGCTTTGGAAAATGTGAAGTTCAATCTCAATCGTCAAGCAAAGGATTTAAGTATGTACGAGTTTGGTAGAGCATACCATTTTGTCGAAGACGAAATCGAAGAAAAAGAGTATTTGTCCTTTTATATTACGGGGAAAAAATATGATGAGTCTTGGAATGCAGATAATACCAAAAAAGTTGATTTTTATACATTGAAAGCTCATATGTCCAATGTTTTGACAAAAATGAATATAAATCAATATCAAAGTTCTCCAATCGAAGATGATTCGAGATTTGAGTATGGGATTAAATTGCATAAAGGCAAAAATGTTATAGCCAAATACGGTAAAGTTAATCCAAAAGTTGCAAAAGCATTAGATGTAAAACAAGACGTTTTTTACTGTGAAATAGATTTCCAAAATCTGATTAGATTTAGCGAAAGCAAGATGCATATAGAATCTGTAAGCAAGTTCCCTGTAAGTAGAAGAGACGTCGCTATGATTATAAATAAACAAGTTAAATTTGAAAGTATTGAAAAACTTGCGCAAAAAGCGATAAAGAAAATTTTGAAGTCTGTTAATCTTTTCGATGTATATACCAATGATGAACAATTGGGAGAAGGTAATGTCTCTTATGCCGTTTCTTTGATTTTTGAAGATAAAACCAAGACCCTAAATGATAAAGTGATAGATAAAGGATTTAAGAATTTCATATATTTGCTTGAACAAGAACTTGGGGCTAAGGTTAGAAAGTGATTCTTTATTCAATTGGTAAAAACTAAAAGTGTGGTGCCTTTGAGTTTTGCAGCTCCCTCCATTTTAAGGGAGGGTTGGGG
>JALVAD010000516.1 GCA_027011385.1 Saprospiraceae bacterium
ACACTATAGTTTGTTATATCCAAACCAAAATCAAGAGACGAGTTTTTTTCTATTTTTAGTTGATTGTTAATTTTAAACACCAAATCTTGAATAGAACTTTTTTTATGATCAAGTATAGAGTTTGTTCTCAATGAATCACGTCTTTTTTGAACAAGTTTTATATCCAACAAACTATTGTCAAGATAATTTGTGCTACTTAAAGCTATGTTTGTATGTAGGTTTTTAAATTTTAGATTGTATTTAATCCCAATTCCTGTATTAATCCAGTTTGCATCATCTCTATAACTGATTTTTAATGAAGTTTTGTCATTAGTTTTCTTTTTAAGTATATTTTCATATTTGTCAAGAAAGAAATCACGACTGGAAAAAAAATCAATTTGTATTTTGTTGTTATTATTTATTGAGTACTCAAATTTTCCATTGAAATCATAAAATTTAAATTCAGGGATTTTTCTGTCCAATCTAGTAAGTACAGGAAGTGCTGATTGTTTATCTACAGGAGAAAGAACTTGATTGACAAAATTATTTTGTGTTTTATCAAAGATAGATTTTCTTGCAGAAAGCACTAAACCGGCTTTATTCGAGATGGGAATATTAATAACCGATGCCAAAAACATTAAATTTGCATCTACATCAGCTGAAAAATATTTGTTCACCGGCTTGGAAATCATTTCAACCACACCACCTGTCATAGAACGAATGGAAGGTGGAATGGTATTCTTATAGATATTGATTTTTTCGACATAATCATTATTTATCGAACTAAATATATTATAAAAATGAGTAGGGTGATATACTCTAAGACCATCAAGTAGTATTAATGTTTCAAAAGACTTACTTCCTCTGATATTTATTAGAGCTGACTTATCTTTATTAGCATATATCGATGGAAAATATTGTATTTTTCTCAATACATCATCAGTAATAAATGTAGAAAATGCATAATCTTGATTATTAATATCATAATCAATCAAACTAGTGGTTAATCTTAATTTTTCTATCGGGTTTAATATAGTAACCAAAGGCAAAAGTCTTGCTTTTACATCTAGTTCCACTTCCCCACTATGGATGAACTTATTTAACTCTATTTTCTTTTCATTATAGCCCAATCTATGTATTATTATTGTATCATTACCTTTGATATAATCAGAGGGAATAACCAAATTAAAGTTTCCTGCTTCATCAGAGTAGCAACCTATAGCAGAACCCTTCAATGAAATAGCTGCAAATGCAATATTCTCTCTGTTTTGTTTATCGCGAATCCAGCCAATCAATTTTAGTTTTTTTGGATTATTTAATTTTTTCTTTCTTAAAAGTAGTTGATGGTCTTTTGTAAGAATATATTCCAAATCCGTTTGAGAGAGAATTAAATCCAAAGCTTCATTGAAGTTTAAATTCTGCATATTGATTTTGGTATACATATTTTGAAGCAGTCCTGATTCATAAGCTAAATGTAGGTTTTCTTTTTCAGCAATTTTTTGTATTTCATCATATAAAGGGATTTTGTGCGAATTGATACCGGATTGTGATAAACCATCAAATGTGCTCAATAAAAATAGAAGAATAAGAAATTGTGTTAAAATACCGGTATTTGTTAAAATCGAAATCGGTTTCATTTGTTTATTATCTACTTTGTAATATAAACGGTTTTTCCTTCGATTTTGTATTTGAGATGCATCGGCCAACAAACATTTTCCAATGTTTCTCTTTTTGATTTTAATACTATTTGTCCGGTAAAATACCGGTTAAGTATCGATTTCTCTGCAACGATGTGTATATCAAAAACCCTTTCTAATTCTGCGAAAACAAATTTTAAACTTTTATTGTCAAAAGCAAGGATGTTATCTTTCCAAATAGATTTTTCTTTTGTATCAAAAGTATAGGTTTTGAGTTTTTTCCCATTTGTTTGAAATACAGCAAAACCCGGAGTTAGCAATATCGTATCCATCATATTTTTACTTATAACTCTTACTTTTCCGGTAAAACATTTTACATCCAATGAGCTATCTCTATCATAGACATTGAAGCTTGTTCCGAGTACTTCCACAAAAGATTTTGGTGTTTCTACAACAAATATTTTCCCCTTTTGCACTTTAAAAAAAGCTTCTCCGGAAAGTTTTACCAATCTTTTTTTCTTCCAAGTGGCTTTCTTGTAGGTGATTTTGGAATCTACATTAAGATTAACAATTGAATTATCGGGCAAATTTATGGAGTTTGTTTCTGCTCTAGCAGTCATTATCTTCTCACCGGTATCAATAATGCTAGTTATAGCAAATATAAGTATGATTGCTGCCGCAGCACTTATTACAATTTTATAAATATTTCTGAGTTTAGTATCATTATGATTTTCAATGGTTTTTTGCCTTATACTACCCCAGATATTATCAATTTGAGTATCGCTAGGAATGTTTTTTTCAAATTGAAATGAATTTACCATTCTTTTTGCTTCTTCGATGATACCCTTTAATTCGGGGTATTCGTCTAGAATATCCTTCCAGTATTGTACATTGGAAGAATCCAAATTTTTTGCATAAGCAATAAAAGAATCATCGGTTAAGAAGTCTTCTATTTCGTATTGTAAATATTTATCATTCATTTTATTTGTTATAAAAACATAGTTTCATCATCTATATGAGTCAATAATTGCCATTTTGTACTCACTCTAATTAGTATTATTTCAAAAAAATTTGGTTAATAGTATAAAATTCAATAAAGTAAAAAAGATTATAAAATGTGTTTTGAGTTTAGTCAAAGCTCTCGTCAATGCATTTCGTGTAGATTGATAATTGATTTGCAAAATTTCAGAAATTTCTTTATTGCTGAATCCCTGATAGAATTTCAAGTACAGGATATGCTGCTGATTTTTGCTTAATTTTTCAAAGGCATTTTTTAATTTAGTAATTTTTTCACGATCCATTTCCATTTTTTCCATAATGGATTCTACGGATAATTCAATATCAAAATAGTTGTTTTCATCAATTGAATCAAACACTTTCTTTTTTGTCAGCATCCTTATCAGTCTTCTTTTGAAAGTAACAAAAAGATAAGATTTTACATTTTCAACATCATTTAACTTTTCTCTTTTATTCCACAGGTCGATAAACATATCTTGGATACAATCTTCGACAATTGCCGTTTCAATAGAAAACCTTTTCCCGTAATCATACAATCCCGACATATGCTCTCGATACAGTTTTTCAAAAGCATTGTGATTCCCGTTTTTAAACAACACCCAATTTGGATCTTTATTCATAAATATGTTTTCTACTGAAGAATTAACGTTGATATACAACATTAGTGCATCAAAAGTAATAAAAATTTATCTCCAAAAATCTTTTTCAAAAACATTTTTGTTTCCCCTATCATCAATTACAACTATTTTGAGCTGGTGTTTCCCTTTAGATAAAGTTTTATTGAAGATATGGGTAATCCTGTTTTTCTTTTTATCATAGGTAAACAGCACCCATTTATCGTCTATATAACCATTGTATGACATTTCTTTCGCAAAGCCACCGGTGTCAAAATTATCTTTTATCACAAAGGATATTTTTTTATACCTCGTCTTTTTATTTTTATAATTTACGGGTTCAATAGTTGGTGCAATAGTATCCGGCATTAGCCTGAATGTGCCGCCGGTTTTCGTTATAGTATGAAAAAAGCCGTCAACAATATCATTACCAAGGTTTGTAATTTTTTTATCATCGATTTTCACTATACAAATTTTATCTACGAGAGAGTCGATTACCAAAGGTCTTATGTATAGATCCACATTGTTTTTGAATACTTCATAATTTGTAAATATGCTGATATTTTCCGAATAATCATTCTCTTTTTTGTTTTCACTTTTGCTAATAAAGAGAAACATATCTTTAAACAAATCTTTTTTTTCTATTTTCAATTTATAATAAAAGGTTTTGATAAAGTATTTGTTTCCGTATGACAAATGTTGATTGTAAAGTTTGGGTACCGGTTCAATAATTTTATTATCGCGTTTGAGTTTGAATTTTAATATTGACGTATTTCCATCGTAGTCTTTTGCGATAATTTCCACATTTGAGCTTTTGTTTTCGTATAGGGGAATAATTGCTTTTTGGGTGTTTACACGGTATATATCAAGGTTATTCCCGGGTAAAACATACAATCTGTTATATTTTTTTTTGTTTGACTTGGCTTCTTCGTTATCGATATGTGCATTCAAGCAATTTTGTTTAGAAAAATCCAAAGAATCCATTTTGAATTGATAAACTTTTTCTCCATTTACTTTGAGCAATAAGCTATAGATACCGTTTTTATTCGGAGCTCCGGACATTTTGTCAAATCCCAAAACTTCAAGTCCTACTCTCCAAGCACCGTATTTAATCGTAGAGGGATAAATAAAAAAATTGCCTTTTTTGCTTTTTTGTATTCTTATTTTTTTTGAGTTTAAGACATTGTAGGCAGTATCCAAAGCGACAATTTTGAGCATTGATAGAGTGGGTTTGATATTGTCTTTTGGTTTTATGCCAAAACGAAAAGGATTGACGGGGTGTTCTGTAGTGGTATTTCTCAATTCGAAATGAAGGTGTGCACCAAAAGATCTTCCTGTATTACCTATTTGTCCCAAAATTTCTCCTTTAGTAACCGGAATATGCAAGCTGTCCGGATTGATTTCCCAAGTCTTATTTGCGTACTGAATCTTTCTGACTATTTCAGTTATTTTTTTATTAAAATTATTCAAATGTGCATATACACTGGTGATACCATTCGGATGATTTATATACAAAGCATTGCCGTATCCATCGGGTTTTACCATAATTCTGCTGATATATCCGTCCATGACAGCAATTGCTTTATTGGATTTCCAATTGCCCGAACCTTTTATATCGATGCCCGTATGAAAATGATTTTTTCGCAATTCTCCAAAAGAGCCGCTAAGCCTAATTTTGTAATTAATAGGATATCTGAAATGGTTTTGTGCATTCAAAGCGGAAAACACGAAAATAATGCTGAAAAAAAACAAAGATAATCTTCTCACTTTCCCCTATTCAATAATAAATCAAATAATAAATCTCCCGCTTGATAAGGCGATAATATTCCTTTTGAAACTTTGGATTCTATCTCATTGAATTTTTCACTCATATCTTTATCGCTTTTATAAATATTCAATATTTTTTTAAATAAATAATCTTGAAACCAATTGATATTTTGTTTTTTTCTTTTGTCTTCAAAATGCTTAGTTGATTTTATATGTTTTTCAAAATCACAGATTGTTGACCAAAGCTCATCTATTCCTGTGTTTTCAATCGCCGAAGTCATCAGTATTTTTGTTTCCCAACCATTATCTTTTTTTCCAAAAAGTTTCATAGCATTGGAGTAGTGATTAAAACTGGTTTTTGCCTTGGTAATATTGTCTTTATCCGCTTTATTTATAACAATAATATCCGCCATTTCCATAATTCCTCTTTTTATACCCTGAATTTCATCTCCACTACCGGGTTGTATAAGAAGAATAAAAATATCTGTCATAGAGTGAACGGCAATTTCAGATTGTCCTACACCAACAGTTTCGATAAAAACAGGGTTGAAACCAGCTGTTTCCACCAGAATAATAGACTCTCTTGTTTTCTGTGCCACACCACCCAGAGTTGAACCTGATGGTGAAGGTCTGATAAATGCTTTTTCAGAAACCGAGAGGAGGTTCATCCGGGTTTTGTCCCCCAAAATACTGCCTTTAGTCTTGTTGCTACTAGGGTCTATTGCGAGAATTGCCGGTTTTTTATCCTGTTTGATAATATGCAAACCAAGACTTTCCAACAATGTGCTTTTGCCGACACCCGGAGATCCTGTAAGACCGATTCTATGTGTATTTTGGGTTTTTACCAGACATTTATTTATGAGCTCTTTTGCAATTTTTTTATGTTCTTCTTTTTCACTTTCTATTAGAGTAATAGCTTCACTTAAGGCAAATCTATCCTTAGAAACCAATTGCTCAAACAGTTTCCTTATATCAGAATATGTTTTTTTTCTGAATTTAATATTTGGATTAAAATTGCTCATCAATAATATTTTCGGACAATTAAAGCCAAAAGTACATTTTTATAATTTACTAACAAAAATATAGTTTATAATTTCAGAGGGCATATTTTATTTT
>JALVAD010000517.1 GCA_027011385.1 Saprospiraceae bacterium
GATATTGACAGAAGATGGAAGAATTTACCATCTCGGACTTCATCCTGAAGATTTAGGCGACTATATAATTACTGTCGGAGATCCTAAAAGAGTGGAGAGAGTTAGTAGACATTTTGACAAAATAGAGTTAAAAAATCAGAAAAGAGAATTTGTCACTCATACCGGAATACTGGGTAATAAAAGGCTTTCTGTAATAGGTACCGGAATTGGTCCCGACAATATAGATATTATGATAAATGAAATCGATGCTCTAAAAAATATTGATTTCAAAACACGTAGTATCAAAGATGAATTTCACAAACTGCATATTATCCGTATGGGGACCTCGGGATCCGTAAGGGAAGATATTCCTGTTGATTCGATTGTTGGAGCGACTCACGGTATGGGATTGGACGGATTGCTCAATTTTTACAAGTTCAAAAAAACAGATTTTCAAATAGACTTTGAATTATGTTTAAAAAAAGAGATACCTAAATTATATGAAGTATGTATTCCTTATATCTTTGAAGCAAGCAAGTATCTTGTTGACAATATCTGTAGCGACTTTAAAACAGGAATCACGATGACCGCGGGTGGATTTTACGGACCTCAAGGAAGGCAATTGAGAATAGAGCAAAAAACCAGAACTATAATTGATGAATTGGTAAAATTCAGCTATAAAGACTTAGTATTTACAAATTTCGAAATGGAAAGTTCCGCTATTTATGGTCTAGCAAAACTATTAGGACATGAAGCACTGTCAGTAAATGCAATAATAGCGAACAGGCAAAATCTCACTTTTAGTAAAGATCCATATGCTACCATAGACAAAATGATAGAATTGACTTTAGAGAAAATAGATAAATTGTAGGAGAAAAAGTTATAACACTTTTCAATCCTTATCAGAAAATTGTAAATTTGACATTAATAGTTTTTTGGTATAACTATGCTTTGGTTTAGAGAATATCTCTTCTACATCACCACTTTCGACTACTCTCCCCTCCTTTAATATTATCAGCCTATTACAAAATGCCCGGCTTACTTCCAAATCGTGAGTTATAAAAATATAAGTCAAGCCATGCTTCTTTTTTAATTTTAAAAGCAATTTCAAAATATTAAACTGCATTTCTCTATCCAAAGACGAGATACTTTCATCCAAAATCAAAAGTTTTGGGCTTAGAGCTAATGCACGAGCTATTGCAACTCTTTGACCTTCTCCACCTGATATTTGAGCGGAGGTTTTAGCAAGTATTGTCTCAGGTAAACCAACCATACTTAAAAGACATAAAATCTTTTCATCTATACCTGATATATTTTTTTCTCTTTTATTTGATAATACAGCTTCTGTTAGAAGTTTTCTAATTCTTAATGCGGGGTTTAATGAGCTCAATGGATTTTGAAAAACTATCTGGACATCATTTCTAAAATCCGAATCTTTTTCACTATAAACAACAGGCTTTCCTTCAAATAAAATATCTCCTGAATCCGGAGGTATCAAATTCAATATCAATCTTGCGATTGTTGTTTTTCCACTACCGGACTCCCCTACTACGCCAAAAATATCTCCTTCCTTAACATCAAAACTGACATTCACTAATGCATCATGCTTTTTGTGTTTAGTAAAAGGGAAATACCTATTTCCGGAGAATGATTTACTAAGATTATTAATCTCCAGAATGGAATTTGCCCCTATATCAAAACTATTCCTAGCAATAATTGAATCAAAATCAGAAACAATTTCTTTTTCCCCCTTATCTCTAGTAAAAAAATCGAATTTGGATACATCCTTTACTAACTCGCCCTTTTTCATCAATATAATTTCATCAGCTACATATCTTACAGCATCCAAATCATGACTGATATACAATATTGATTTACCAAACTCATTTTTTACTTTTAAAAGCAAATCCAAAACTTCTTTTCTAGAACTCGCATCCAAATTAGTTGTTGGCTCATCAGCAATTAATAAGACCGGATTTGTTATCAAGGCGGCAATTATTCCCATTCGTTGAAGCTGACCACCTGACATTTCATGTGGATAGGAATAGTACAGTCTTTCATCAACTTCTATTTTTGACATAAACTTAAGAATATCATTCTTTGTCTTTTTGGAACTTGCATCTTGATAGCTCGCTATTTCTTCAAGTTGAACGCCACATTTTTTTGAAGGATTAAATGAAGTAAAAGTATCTTGAAAAATCATTGATATCAATTCCCCCCTCAATTTTCTAAGATTAGTACTATTTGATTTCAGGTCAATCAATGCATAATTTTTCAATTTTAGCCTTCCTTCGACTTCAATCCCCTCAATATAATTAACCAAACCCATAATACTGAGCGCTGTTAATGTTTTTCCTGAACCTGATTTTCCTAAAAGCGCGGTTATTGTATTTTCTTTCAATGAAAAACTGATATCATCTACCAATTTCAATGTGGAATTCCCCTTTAATCCTACAGTGAGATTATGGACTTCAATAATAATATTTCTTTTGTTTTCTATCATAAAAAAGTGCAATCAAACAATCTACTGAACCAAAGTCCATTGAACTCCAATTCTATAGAACAAATCATTTTGCGGATAAGACACTACTTTAAATGGAACATTATAATCTGTATAAAACAAAATATGATTAACTCTAACAAAAAATAAAAACTCATCTATTTTTGCGCTCATAAAAAAATCCAAACGATGATAATTATCAAGCGTAACATTCTCCTGAACAAAATAATTACCTAAAACCGGATTATATCCATAGTTGTGAAAAGTATCCCAAAAATTGAACTCTACACCGGTATTTAATTCCAACCTTTTTTTGAACAGCCTAGGAGTAATGTAAAATTTACTCTTCAAAGCATATTTTGGCAAAGGTTTATTCTTTGAAGAACTATTAAAAAAATATACGCTATTGTCCAAATGAAAAATCCAGAGCTTAATATTCTCCTTTATATTAAGGCTTGTAAAAGACAAATTATCGGTCATTTGCTTAGCCCGTAAACTATCATCATAAAAAATGTAATTATTAATCAAATGAGTATTTATTGAAGCGGTAAACCCAAGCTTATCTACTGAAAGCATTCCGGAAACTTCCGAATCATTGATTTTGTCAAAATTATTAACATATACTTTTTTCTGTGATAACCATAGATTATTATCATAAAAGGTAGGTGAATAAGCTCCTCTTTTGACTGAACCTCCTAGAGTGAAATACCTATTTCTATATTTTGCAGAAAATTTCAAATTGTAATCTCCAGAGAAATCACCAAAATGTAATTTAGTATCCCAACCAAATAAGATATTATTTGACAATCTCAATGATGATCTCGAATATACATACATTTGGTTGGCACTTATTGTCGCTAAAGGTTCATGGTTATAATTAATCCTTTTATAATTAAAGCCTATTTTAATATAATTAGAAGATTTTTTTACACCAAAAAGGCTAAAGTCAGTCGAGATATGATTGAACCCGGTATAATTTCTCAATCCTATTTCATCGACTAGATAACTTTTATAAACAAAATCATTACCCTTCACATTATCATCAAAAAATTTGCAAAAGCCTTTTGACAATTCTATTTCACCAATTAAATATGGTGACAAACCAAAATATCTTTTACTATTACCACGTAATTTGTAATACTCAGTCAAACTCAATTTGTAATTGTCATATCTCGACAGTGCATTGCTCAAATTCACAGGAACATTCTGTCTGTAAAGGTATGCCCCCTCATAAAGTAAGTTCTCATTAGATATTCCTCCGTTTTGATTCTCCTCATTAACACTAACGATAAAATTAAAAAAAGTATTAAATCTGTTATTCAAATCTCCTTTCCACAATCCAACATCCAAATTTGTGTGCTTATTATTTTGTTCTTTGTATTTGCCAATATTATTTATTCGAGCGTAATTAATATTAAGTGAGATATCTTTAAAATTTTTTGAGAATTTGGCTCTTGTTGTAAATTCACTAGGTTCAGAACCCGGGGAAAAATATAGTGTTGTCAATGGAACATTACTAATATGAAAGTATTTCGTATCAATATTGTATAAATCGTATTGATCCAATCCCAATTTAAATCCTGTTTTATATTCAAAACCAACAAGTGGTCTCGAAGAACTTCCAATATAGCCATTATCCAAAACCGGAAAATCAAATCTTTCCAAATCATTGAAATAAGGAAAATCAGCACTTAATATCGAGTCCTTGAAAGGAATTGTGTCAAAAATATTTTCCAGATTGAACTTAACTGCATTAAGTTTAACCGCAATTTCTATTGAATCTTGCTTTAAAGCTGAAGAGTCTTTTTTAATCGAATTTCTTTGAGAACCTTTAGGTAAATCATTAATAATCTGCCCATAACAGCTCTCACTGATTCCTAAAGCAATAATAAAAAACAAATAGACTATAAAAGAGTAGGTTGAAATATTATAATTACTAAGTTTTTTCAATGTATTTTTTAATCAATTATACGATAATTATCGGAAAATATTATCAAATATCAAGTAATATTAAAAAAAAGGAAAGAATTGCTATTTTGATTTTAAAACAGAAATCTCAAAACAGTTTTTACAGGTCTTGCGATATTTTAAAACCGCAGTCGAATCCAGCTGCGACAAAATACTTTCAAGTGGCTGATTAATATCGATAAACACGGTATCCTCCATAATAATATCGGCATAAGGAGCAGTTGACATACGCGTCTCGTATTTATTAAATAAAATATCTAATAAATTTTCAACCTTATAATACTTACCTAAAAGATCAACTTTTTTGGGCTTTGGCAAGACTTTCCGTATTCCATCACTGGTAAAAACCGCTTTATCTCCTTGCTTTAATATCAAATTATTAGATGCATTTTTCCATTCAAACAAATTGATTAACCCCATTATGTTCTCAACGCCAATGCCGGCTGGCACAGCATCAATTTTAAAGACTGTACCTAGAACATCAATTCCCGCATCACCTACCTTAACTACAAATGGTAAATCTTTATTATGAGCTATATCAAAGGTAGCATTTCCTTCCAGTTCAACATATCTCCTATTTGTCTTTTTATCTTGACGGACGAAGTATTTTATTCTTGAATTCTTACCCAAGTATACTTTTGAGCCATCAATGAGCATGATTGTATCCAAACTGTCCTTTGTTATCATCTCCTTATAAAGAGGCTCTTGTTTAAAAAAATAATTTATCGCAAACCCAAATAACAATATAGATGCCGCAATTGCCATAATACGAATTATCCTAGGGGCTTTGCTCTTGACTTGATTATTATCCAAAAGACTTTCAATCTTAGCCCATTCCTTCTCTTCATCAAAAATTCTTATGTCACCCAAATCCTCACTTGATCTATTAACTTTTTGAATAAACTCAAACTCTTTCTTGTCTGCATCAGAAGAATCAAGCAACAACAAAAATCTTTCTTTCTCTTCCTCAGAAAGATTCCCGTTTAGATAATCCAATATGTTTTTTAAATAAATCAATTATATTTCCCTTTTATACATTCATGACGATTAAAAATAATATATCCACAATCAAATCAAGTTATTAGAATAAAAATAATTTCTTATTTCCTTAAACGCTTTAGCAATGTTGTCCTCAACAGTTCTTTCCGATATATTAAGATAATCAGCTATCTCTTTATAAGTTAAGCCTTCAAATTTACTCAACACAAATATCCGGCGTCTTTTTTCCTTAAGAGTGCTAATAGCCTTCTTCAATCCATACTTAAATTTGTAATCATTTTGAATTGATATTTCATCTTGTTCAATAATGAGACTTCTACTATTTTGGATTTCCTCCAAATCAACAGTATTTTTCTCTTTCCTATAATGGTCAATAATTCCATTCCTAACCATTGAAAAAAGATAGCTTTTTACTGAACTCCTAATATTGATATCATTTCTTTTATTCCAAAAACGGACAAAAGTATTTTGGACAACTTCTTTACTTAACTCCCAATCTTTTGTTTTGGAATATGCATAATTGACTAAAGGTCCATAAAGATCCTTATAGAGCTTTTTAAATCCTTCCTTATTTTCTAATCCCTTTGTCATTATTTACACAATATAGATATCACAACATATAATTATTTATAAATAACTACTAATGTATATCATTACATAGGGCAAAATTATTTAATAT
>JALVAD010000518.1 GCA_027011385.1 Saprospiraceae bacterium
TGCAAGTATTAAATGCCCTACTTTAATAATTCATAGTAAAAATGATAATAGTGTTTCATTTGAGCACGCTTTGTATTCAAAAAAAATGATCAAGAATTCAAAACTTGTTGAACTGAATAACGAATGGGGACACTTATTATGGATTGGAACTGACTCAAAAAATTCCATTAAAAATATAATTGAATTTATCAAGAACTAAAATACTAATAAACCACAAGTTTTTTTCTTGATACTTCCTTACCATTCACGACTATAAAAAAGATCCCCTTACCTATTTGAGAAATATCTATTGTTTTTTCTTTATTCCCAATTCTTTCCTCAAGAACAACTTGCCCCTGAATGTTTAAAATCTGTACTTTCACTTTTGAATCAAATCTATTGGGCAAATTGAAATTAAGAAAACCATGGTTAGGATTCGGATAAAACTCAATACCGTCTGTAATAATGTCATAGCTCGAAGTTTGTATCTTTTGGTATTCACTAAAAAATTTAACCATTTTCAAAAGTGCAAAACTAAAACAACTACCATGATTTCCAGCGGAGAACACATCAACTGAACTTACCTCTTTTGCTCCATTAACTTTCATCAATGAATCTGTGTAAACAGCATTTCTGTAAGTAACTTGGTCGTCTGCTTTGCAATAAATCATTTTTAGGGGAAAATCGGGTTTCCAATCACAAACATCCATTCTCTTTAGAGCCTTATTTAGTGAGTATTCCGGATCTTCCAATACTTTTTGCTTAACCTCGTCCTTAAACATCCTACTAGGTGTAACTTTTCCGCCATCCTTTGACAACAGATTAATCATAGCTTTATTCATAGTATTGAGATCTATTTCTTCAATAGCAAATTTATTAATAATTTCTGCAAAATCAGGTTTAAAAGCGTCTTCGACACTTAGTTCTGCTAATAAATCAGGATAAATATACTTTGCACTTAAGAAGACACTGCCCAAATAACCACAAAATCTATATTCTCTATCACTCAAAGTAAAAGCTTTCATCTCTTTTGATATGCTATAAGGGCCGGACATTGGCGCACTAGCAGTAAGTTTTACTTTAGTATCTTGAAGCCCTTTAGATGCAGCCATTGCAGCATGACCGCCCTGAGAATAACCTGTTACAAATAGTTGGTCATTATAATTTAGGATCTTTTTCTCCTTAAGCTTTTTTACAGCATTTAGCATATCAATTGTAGCCCAGGATTCTGACTTAGGATCTAAATATGGATGCAACCCTTTAGAAATTCCCAGTCCTATATAATCAGGGAATACACAGATATAACCATATGAACCAATTACGGCTGCCAGTACCTGATTGTCATCTTTTGACGGAACACCATTTCTGTCATTAGCCGTCCCATGTTCATAAATCAATATAGGAAATTTAGTAATTTTGCTAGCTGGAACTGCAAACATACCTGAAGCAGTATCTTTATTCGAGTTTATTTTTTTTGTTGTATATTCCAAGTAATATATATCCATATCATATTGAGCATTAATCAATGGGTTTATATCTTTAATTTGCTTTTTCGTATAACTTTTAAGATATTTGTAATTGACAATATCTTGTCCTTTTATCAAAAAAACAGTAGTAAATATAAAACTAAGAACTAAGAATAACTTTTTCATAATAATTTCTTTTGTATGTTTTCATCAAAAGTATAAAATAAATAGAATTAATCCAAAGAATGAAGTGAAAACGTAGATTTCGCTACAACTTTTCACCATTTTTTTATCAAACCAGCTTCAGAATCTCTTCGAGCTTCTGAGTCTTAGATTTGATATAACTTCAAATAACCAATCCAAGCCCAAAAAGCAAAACAAATATCAATGTCGAAATAGCCATTTGCTTAAGATATGGATCCATTGCAGATGAAAATTTTGCATTTTTTATACCTAAAAAATTCTTCATTAATAATGGGAATGACAGCAGGAATAAAAACTGAACCGGACTACGATAATTCAATATCACAAAGACAATAGATAGCAATAAACCTCCAAACAACAGAAAAGCGTGATATTTTATCGCTTTCTTCAAACCAATCCTCACAGGTATGGAATGCTTCCCTGCTATTTTATCCGAGTCGATATCTCTCATATTATTTATATTCAATACAGCGGTAGCAAAAAACCCACAAGTGGTTGCAGGTAGCAACAACTGCCAATCAAATGATTTGGCATGGAGATAATAAGAGCCTAAAACAGCTACCAAACCAAAAAATATGAACACAAAAATATCACCGTAGCCTTTGTACCCATAAGGTAGCTTGAAGCCAATAGTATAATTAACCGCTGCGATGATTGCCAAAATACCAATACCAAAAAACACTATAAAATCTCCCCTACTCAATCCGGAAAAATAGAGAAGAGCAATACCAAAGACTAAAGATAATATCCCGAAAAAAATAATCATCCATTTCATACTTTCTTTGGAAATTAAGCCATCTTGAACCATTCTGTTTGGTCCTTCTCTATACTCATTGTCTGCCCCGAAAACAGCATCGCCATAGTCATTGGCCAAATTAGACAAAACCTGCAAAGCAATCGTAGTTAAAAATGAAAATATAAATACATTCCAACTAAAATCATATCTGAAATAAGCTAAAAAACTTCCCATAGCGATGCAGGACAAGGCAAGTGGTAATGTCCTAAGTCTAAAAGCTGTTATCCAGTTCTTTAAATTGCTGCTCATATTTTCAACATTTTACTGAAATTTTTTTCCCATCAAGCGCTAATTCGGTATTATCAAATATTTCTCTTGTTTCACTCAAAAGCAAATCCAAATCCTTATATCTGGATGAGTAATGACCGATAATCAATTTCCCTACACCGGCTTTTTTTGCAATATTGGCAGCATCATGAGTCGTGGAATGAAACCTTTCCTGTGCTTTTGACTGCAGATTTTTGAGATAAGTGGTTTCGTGGTAAAGTAAATCAACCCCCTCGACATAAGGTACTATTCCTTCGTTGTACTTGGTATCGGAACAATAGGCAAAGCTCCTACTTTTCTTAGGTTCCAATGTGATTTCGTGATTTTTTATGATATTACCATTATCAAGCTCGATATCATCCCCCCTTTTTGCAGCTTGTATTTGTTGATAGTTCAAGTCGAATCTTTCTATCATCTCAGGATTGATATTTCTCAATCTATCTTGCTCAACAATTTTATAACCTACGGTTGGAATCCTGTGTTCAAGAGGTAGGCTATATACTTTCATATTCTTATCTTCCAATATCTTTGTGTATTTATTGTGCTCCACCGTATGAAAGTTTATTTCAAATCCCAAATAGCTCTCGGATATTTCAAAGACTGTTTTCAGGTAATATTCAAGCCCCAAAGGGCCAAATATATCCAGCGGCTTTTTTCTGCCTACCAGATTCATTGAACCAATCAATCCCGGCAATCCAAAAATATGATCACCATGCAAATGGCTGATAAGAATGGTCTCAATCTTATTTTTTGAAATCTTGTATTCCGAAAGCCTTATTTGTGTTCCTTCTCCACAATCGATTAACAGTAATTTCTCATTCACATTAAGTACTTGAGAAGACATAAATCTACCGTGTACCGGCATTGCTGAACTACATCCTAAAATGGTAAGTTCAAAAGTCACATCTATATATTTTATTCTTCTTCATTTGAATCAATCAGCTCAAGAGCATCATCATTTGAGGGAACTATATTCAAAATAGAGTCAAGACGGCTTATTTCAATCAATCTTTTCACAGGATCGTAATTGATACCTGATAAAATAAAGTTTCCTTGACCTTTCCAAAGTCTATTTGCTGTCAAAATCGAACTTAACCCTGAAGAATCGACATATTTCACTTCACTCATATCAAAAATCAAATTATTTACTCCTTCATTTCTAAGTATAATGAACTCAGATTTCAAATCAGGGGAAATAAAGGAATTGAGATTCTCTTCATTCAATTGAAAAACAACATGATTTTTTTTCTTATCTATAGTGTACTTCATCCTTTAAGTTTTTATTTTTTCATTCTGTCAAAAAATACCAATTAGACTATTAACAGAAATGTACAGAACAATATTTTATAAACCACAAAAATATACCATTCTTGATACAAATTAGAATTATTTTCAAATATTAATTTATTTTACCAGATATTCCTTTAAAAAATAGTTCCCCAGTTCCGTTCCATGCCCCATAGCAATAGCTATCCGCTTATACGCTCCCGAAACTATATCCCCAATGGCAAAAACACCTTCAATATTGGTTTGATACTTTCCAACTGTCACTATATAAGCTTTATCATCCAAATCAATCATTTTATCAACAAAACCGCTATTTGGCAGATATCCGATCTTAAAGACTATTTTATCAATATCAATTAATTGCTTTACTGCCGTAACATTAATAATAATTTCAACTTTCTTCAACAATTCCTCTCCTGACAAATGTACCAATTCCGAATTATTATATACAACAATTTTGGGATCATCATAAACATCTGAGACCAAGTCAGGTCTTGAAATCATCTCATCGTTTTTATTAACAAGAATAACTTTCCTCCCTATTTCTGACAATTTCAATGCAGCGATAGTAGCATTATCGCCACCTCCAACTACCAAAATCTTTTTATCAACAAATTCATTTAGTTTATGACTAATTCTATAATAAACATCCTTTTCATATCCATTTATCAAGCTTTTTTCAGCTAATCTGTGTCTGCTACCTGTAGCAATCACCAAAATATCATAAACATATACTTTTTCAACACCTTCTTGGAGACAATGAATCTTCTTTTTTGTACTATCAATAGATTCAATAGTACAGCCAAATTCAACATTCAACCGGTATTTGTTATTGAAATCGATTACTTTTTGAGCAAAATCTAACCCATCTTTATACACACCCACAACAAAGTCATCCAAATCATTGTGTATTAAAGGTAATTGCCCTCCAACTTCATCTTTTTTCTCCAAGATAACATAGTCCAAGCCTGCCAACTGCAAACTTGAAGCCAGACTCATTCCGGCAGGTCCTGCTCCAATAATCACTATCTTTCTGTCTAAATATTTCAAAATTACATTTTATTTTCAAACAATACCTTCTCTTATCAAATCGTGTATGTGCACTACGCCTTTATACTTTCCTATGTCATCTACCACTATAAGTTGTGTGATACTTTTATTTCTCATCGATTCTAAAGCCATAACTGCAAACTCTCCCTCCAAAATAGTTTTTGGTGTTTTTGTCATTATATCTTTAGCTTTCATTTTCTCAATATCTATATTTTCTTCCAGCATTCTTCTCAAATCTCCATCGGTAATAATCCCGAGGAGGCTATTATTTCTATCGATCACTGCTGCTACTCCCAATCGTTTTGAGGTCATCTCCACGATTACCTCTCTAATATTTGCATCGGTTTGTACTGCTGGTTTTTCATTATTTATATAAATATCCGAAACCCTCAAATAAAGCTGTTTACCCAATGATCCTCCGGGATGAAATTTTGCAAATTGTTTGCTTGAAAAACCTTTTAGCCTCATCAATGCGGTAGCAATAGCATCTCCCATAGCCATTTGAGCTATCGATGAAGCAGTTGGTGCAAGGTTATTGGGTTCTGCCTCTTTATCAACAGGAATAAACAGTACAAAATCTGCTTTTTTTGCCAAAAAAGAATCCCGCTTTGAAGTCATTGCTATTAGCTTATTACCAAAACTTTTCAATATGGAAATCAAAACTTTTATCTCAGAAGTCTCACCGCTTTTTGAGATACAAATAATAACATCTTCCTCTTTCAGCATTCCTAAATCCCCATGAACAGCATCAGCCGCATGCATAAATAGAGCAGGAGTTCCTGTGGAATTGAGCGTTGCCACTATTTTCTGCCCCACCAATGAGCTTTTACCAACACCAGTGACCACAACCCTCCCTGATATACTATCAATCATATCCACGCATTTGGCAAATTCATTATCGATACTATCTTTCAGTTTACATAAAGCATCTTTTTCAATATCGACAACCTCTCTAGCCACTTCGATTGCAATTTGATATTTATTTGAATTATTCATTTAATAATTTTACTTTTGTACACAAATATCGTATTTTTAAACTTTATTTTGTAATAATATAAGTTTATTTAT
>JALVAD010000519.1 GCA_027011385.1 Saprospiraceae bacterium
GATAATAATTTGAAAGTATTTATATAAATTTTCGATATTGATGCAGCATTTCATTGATAATTTATATCTAGTTAATGTATAGTAAGTGAAGATATGAAATTTAAATTGAAGTTTTTATATATTTTGATTTTTGTTTTTATTGCAAATGCTCTTCAGTCACAATGTGGTGTGACTGACACTATAATTGCAATAGCTGATAATGAGAAAGCTATGGAATTCCAATTGATAGTGGATGGATATGCTAATAATGACTTATCAAATCCAAATCAGGGGGTTTGTGGAGTTACTTTGAAATACAATCATACTAAAAGATCGGAATTGACAATTGATTTGGTTTCTCCTGCAGGGCAAAAAGTCAGGTTAGTGGGACCTTATGTACCAAATAATAATAGTTTATTTGGGACTATACTATGGGATATTTCCTTTGTAAGATGCTCTGATTTGGTCAGTCCTGATGGAGGAAAAGATGATCATTTCAATAGTACAAATGATTGGTTCTCTATTCCCGGTGGATACACAGGAGTGTATTATCCCTTTGATTATTGTCTTGAAGATTTTAATTCAGGGTCTGTTAATGGTACTTGGACATTTGTTGTTCATGATCATTCACATTTTTACAAAGGTAATTTATTAGGCTATACGATAGAGTTTTGCGATGGTAGCTCGCTGGAATGTGATTTATGTGAGGCTTATGCCGGTGAATTTGACCATAAGGAATATGAGTTTTGTGAAGATGATGACAATATAGCTATTGAGATTAGTCATAAGTTCAATGGGAAGAAACCGGATGCGGATAATTATAATTATGAATATTTAATTTCTAAAGACAATTCGATTGTAGAGCATTCAACCAATCCTAATTTGAGTTTTAAAGATCCGGGAGAATATACTGTCTGTGGACTTTCATATCATAAAATTGATTCTTCAGGAGTAGTAAAGCTCATTGAAAATATTTCTAAGTTTAATACTGTCTATGATAGTATCGAGTATATTGGCTCGCCGTATTGTGCGGATTTGACAGATACTTGTATTACAGTAAAGATTAATCCTGTTGATACTATTAGGATAGATACTACTATTTGTATAGGAGATACTGTTTTATTCCGAGGAATGAAACTTTTTACGCAAGGCAATTATTACTTTAAATCAAATGAAAATTGTGATTCTGCGTATTTGGTTAACTTAAGTTTAATAATGTTAGATGCAAGTATTGAAGCCCCCAATACTACATTACACTGTAACCAAGATTTATTTTTAAAAGGTAAAGGTTATATTTCTGGTACAGGGATGGTATATCAATGGGCTGAAGAATTGTTGCATGATATTAGTGATGATACAAGAGTTTGGATTGGACAACCCGGAGATTATTCATTTATTTTAACCCAAGGAGCTTGCTCTGATACAGCTACAATATCTATTGATGCAGATGGAGATCTACCACTTTTGGACTTTGATATTCCTGAAATAAATTGTGCCAACGATATAGTCCAACTTAGCGTCACCTCAACTAATACTACTCTGGACTCCGCCGACTGGTATAATGGGACTCATTACACAGGTACGACAATATCAACTTCTGAAGCAGGGCATTATCTCGTTCAGGCATATGGTAATTCCGGTTGTAAAGCATTTGAAATTATTGAAGTCCCAATAGATACGATTAAGCCAATGGTAAGTATTAATGCAAATGATTTAACCTGTGATGAAGACACTGCTTTTATACATATTAAAACATCAGATACCTTAAAAGAAATATATTGGATTGAAATAAATCAATATGGAAGCGATGTTTTTGTTCTTGATTCAGGTTTATATCATGTAAGTTTTATTGGAGTCAATGGATGTACAGGATTTGATTCCATTAAAATCAATAGTTATAAGGAGGGGTTTGATTTTATCATTAAGTCAGATACTTTAAACTGCATAAAAGAGTCAGGAATGATTGATTTTGTATCTAACCAAGATAGTCTCACGTTTATTTGGGTTACACCTGCCGGTGATAGCTTATTTACTGAAGATATACAGGTTGATACTCCCGGTATTTATAAGTATTATATCACAAATAAGTATGGCTGCTCTGTAAATGGTGAGCATGAGGTTGTAAAAAATAGTAAAATCCCTCATATAAGCTTTGCCCAAGATACATTTTATTTGTCATGTGGAATCCCTGTTCATTTACAACCCAATATTGATATGGGGTATGTTTCGGTATTTTGGGGTGGCCCGGGTAATTTTTATTCTTCTTTATTAGATCCTCTTGTAAATTTTGAAGGTAAATATTATATTAATGTAATTGGGGTCAATGGTTGTTCCGGTAAGGATTCAATTGTGGTTATGTACGATAATACTGTTCCTGATATAAATATTATTACTGATACTATTACTTGTGCAGACCCATATCCATTTTTACGTGTTGTAGCAACCGGAAATTACGGGTATAAGTGGGAAGATCCTTTCAAACTGTCTTATTTTGGAAAGACAATGACAGGATTAAAGGATATTGGAGGTTTTTATTATTTAACAATAACCGATAATGTCAATAATTGTGAGAGTGAATTTTTTACTTATGTTCCTACAGATACCATGAAACCTAGTTTTGATTTTGTTTATTCCAATTTACTTGATTGTGCACATGACAGTTTGATTTTGAAGTATGAATCGGATGATAGTATTGTGGATTTTCATTGGAAAAATGCGACAAGTGAATTTGATGGAGATTCTATAATTATATATAGTCCAGGGATTGTATATGGTAGGTTTACTGCTGCATCAGGGTGTTACTTAGACGATTCTACGCTTGTAAAACAAGATGATGGAGTTTTTCTTGATGACTCCACTCTTTATTTGAATTGCTATAATGATTTAATGGTGAAATTGGGTGTCGAAAAACCTGATTCAGATTATATTTATAAGTGGACAGGCAATGGTTTAAACACACAAGATCCTAATCCGGTAATTGATAAAGCAGGAGTATACAAATTGGTTGTTGTTACATCCAGATGTTTGGATAGTGCTGAATATACAGTTGAATACGATACCATTACTCCTATTGTTGATATTGATTTCCCCAATGGATACATGATTACATGTCAAAGACCCTATGTGACTTTTGATGTTAGTATTCAAGGGCTTTATGATGAATATTTTTGGACAGGAGACAACAACTATTACGCCGAAAAATCAGTAGACACTATACGCGAGATTGGAACATATATATGCCATGTTAGGGGACACAATGGTTGCCCATACACAGATACCGTTTTTGTGGAAAAAGCTAAAAATTTTCCTGAGGTAAAAGCTTTCGGAGATACATTGAACTGCAAAAAAGCTCAGCATAATTTGATGATATCGGCCGATATTATTGGAGATTATACCGATTTGTATTGGGAAGGGCCCAATGGATATAAGTCCTACTCATTAACAAATGAAGTATCGGATACAGGTATTTATATTATTCATGTTATCAATAACGATGGTTGTAGTGATATTGACACCGCTAGAGTTGTTACTGATTTTGAAAAACCTGATATTATTATTGATAGTATTGGAATATTGACATGTTACAATGATACTGTAAAAATAAGTCCAAAGATATCAACAGATAGTTTCCTTGTTAATTGGCAAGGTCCATTTGGCTTTAATTCTACTTCCAATGATATATCTGTGACCAAAGCTGGAAACTATATTATTGAAGTTGTACCGGAAAATGGGTGTATAAAATCCGATACATTCAATGTGTCTGTAAATAAGTTGAAACCGCTTATAATTATAGATGGAAAAAACTTAAACTGTTGTTCTAGTACAACCACAATAGAACTTAGTACAACGGCTGATAGTTTTTTACAAAATTGGACTTTCCCGGATAGCACCAAAAGCACAAATAGAAATATTATTATTGCTGATGCCGGGACTTATATAGTTAAAGTGAAAGATTTAGACAATGGTTGTGAAGCTATTGATTCAGTAAAAATAAAATGGGATTCGATTAGACCACATATTGAAGTTGAAGATTATTTTCTTAATTGTGATACTTCAAAAATTGAAATGATTGCTTATTCAGATCAGCCTGATGTTAAATACTTATGGTTCGGTCCAGGATACTCTGAAGAAGGAAGTAAAGTCTATACTAATAAAGCAGGAGACTACTACATTATAGCAGAAGGAAAAAACTGCTGCACGAGTTCTAAAGCGTTTAAAGTGAGTGAAACACATATCAGCCCTGATTTTGAAGCCTTTGGTGGTACTTTAAATTGTAGTAAAGATTCTGTTCAATTGAAAGCAATGCGAGTCCAAGATGATTATTCCATAGAATGGAATGGTCCCAATGGTTTTGTGTCAAGTGACATTAGTCCCGTGGTTTATGAAGCCGGACAATATGAGATTAATGTGATAGGGCAGAATAAATGTGATTCTAGCGCTCAAGTAATTGTTAATATTGATACGATTGTTCCTAAAATTGAATTTGATTATGTAGATTCACTTAAATGTGATAAAAAGACAGGAGAGATAGATGTGAATGTTTTAAATGGTGATACTATCCCATATATTTATAATTGGAATACGGAACATGGCTCTATCGTAAAGGGGCAGTTTTCCGGTAAGATGATTTTCAGCAGCCCAGGTGTATATACTTTACATTTAACTAATTCCAAAAATGGATGTAGTGCTAATGATTCTATTGAAATTGCAAGTTATGATTATAAATTGGATAGTGCTAGGATAGTGATTTCCCCTCCTAGTTGCTATGGTTTTTCAGATGCCGAAATTGAGATTGATACTGTTTATGGAGGCAGCAAACCTTATTCATACTCTTTGGACAATTATTGGTTTTCCAACAATAGAAGCTACAATTCCAAAGAAGCTGGCATCTATAATATATATATCAAAGATTTATATGGATGTGTTTTAGATACTAATATTATTATACCTGATGGAGCAGATATTCAATTGCAATTAGGAGTAGATAGAGACAATATTTTCCTTGGAGATAGCGTTAAAATCTCTGCTATTATTGATGCGAAAAATGGAGTGAAAAGCTATCATTGGAATCCTGATTTTTTGTTTGGTTCTCAGAATGATTCTGTTCAGATAGTGAAACTTCAAAAATCAACTAGCATAAGTTTAATGGTAGTTGACAGTAATGGGTGTGTAGCAGAAGATAAAATATGGATCAAAGTTAAAGGAAAACCAGATGTTTATGTTCCTAATATATTTACTCCCGATGGTGATGGACTAAATGACTATTTTTATATTAAAACCGGCTCTGGAGTTAAGAATATTAATCGATTGATGATTTATGATAATTGGGGAGAGAAATTGTACGACAAGAGAAATTTGAGAAAAAATGTTTCAATTGATGGTTGGAATGGGAAATTTAAAGGGAGAAATCTTAGTTCAGGAGTTTATGTTTATGTTTTTGAATTGGAATTAGAAGATGGTTCCATAAATAGAATTGCAGGAGATGTAACTATTATTAAGTAATGTCTAAAAGGAAATACATCAAATCTTTCTCGACTATATTTTATATATTTGGGAAAAGAATCTGTTTTCTTGAGGATACTAGGTAAAAAAATACAAAATATATATATTATTGTTATTATAAATATATCTTTGCATTTTTTTAGGTAAAATGTTGTGAAGTGAGTATGTCAAAAGTGTTTAATAATGCGTTTGTTTTAGCGTTTTTAGTGTTTTTTTCGGCAAAATTATTTGCCCAGACGCCCGATACATCATGTGTTGGGGCAGATGTTTTCTGTTCTGCCAGTTCAATGTTGGGACCATGGGATTTACCTGATACTGTACGTGCTACCAGCTTCAAAATATGTAGTTCCGGAGGACAATCGCAGAATCCATTATTTTTTGCATTTGTTCCAAATTCAAATACCGTATCTATTGATATTGATCCTATCAGTATTACAGCTCATAAGGGGTCAGTTAAAAAAGGGTTTCAATATGGGATTGTTGATAGATGTGATTTTACTGATCCTGACATTGAGTATTTGGTTTGTGACGGAAGTCAAAATATAATAACTCCTCAAACTGTTATTTCAACAAATTTTATTCCCGGTCATACATATTATCTATTTGTCGATGGATTTGAAAG
>JALVAD010000520.1 GCA_027011385.1 Saprospiraceae bacterium
GCTCTATTGGTAGAAAATCAATAATATTGTAGACTCATATAAAAACTTAAACTAAACATTATCACTAATCGAACTAATTTGTTACCTTTGCGTTTCAAAATATATAAAAAATGGGAAAAGGAGATAGAAAAACAAAGAAAGGTAAAATTATCAAAGGTTCTTACGGTAAAACAAGACCACAAAAGACAAAAAAGAAGAAAGGATAGTATATTTGAGTATATTCCTCTTTTTTTAAGTTAAAACCTTACGATTATCTCAAATTCACATTGTTGGATTTGGGATTTTCTCGTTATATACTACTGAACTATGATTGTTAAGTCCAAAGGAATAGTACTTCGTACAGTAAAATACTCCGAAACGAGTTTGATTCTTGATATCCTTACACGGGATTTGGGACTAAAAACATATATTATAAGTGGGGTAAGAAAAAAAAATGCAAAAGTAACCCTTGGAATGCTCCAACCGATGAATATCTTGGATTTGGTTATTTACAATAAAGACAATGCTAAAATAAACAGGATAAAAGAAGTACAAATGAATTATGTCTTTAAATCCCTCCCTTTTGATATATACAAGTCATCAATAGCTTTGTTTCTTATAGAAATCATAGGGAAGAGTATAAAAGAAAAGGAGATCAACAAGGAGTTTTATGATTTTTGTGAAAATTCATTGATATTTTTGGATCAAACAAATAAGAATATATCAAATTTTCATCTTATATTTCTTGTAAAAATGAGTGGGTTTTTAGGTTTTAACCCTACTTCAAATTATTCTGCATCAAATGTATATTTTGATTTAAGAGAAGGGAGATTTACAAACAGTGCCCCGTGTCATAATGATTATCTCAATGAGCGAAATTCTAAAAACTTATTGGAACTTCTTGATATTGACTTAGAGAGTCCTGAGGGTATATCTTTTTCTCGAGTGGACAAACATAATTTGCTCGAAAGCCTTATTCTCTATTTTAAAATTCATCTAGTGGATTTTGGCAAAATAAAAACGCTTGAAGTCTTTAAAAAGGTGTTTGATTCAAAATAATATTCGCTTTGGCAATTTATAAAAAATATAAATTGAATGATATTGCTATAAGAATAGGGTAATGAATTCCTAGTTTTTTTCTATATTTGTAGCCATTGTATTAAACTAAATAAAATTGATGCAAAATGGCAAAAATAAGAGGAGCAATAGTTGTTGACACAGAAAAATGCAAAGGTTGTAGCGTTTGTATTCCAACCTGTCCTACAGATGTAATTCAATTATCTAAAGATGTGAATAGAAAAGGTTATCATTTTTTGTACATGGAGAATCCTGAAGAATGTATAGCATGCAAAAATTGTGCAATTGTATGTCCTGATGGTGTAATATCAGTGTATAGAGTAAAAGTATAATTAAATAAAAGAACAATTAAAGATATATAGCGATGGCAGATATAAAACTAATGAAAGGAAACGAAGCTATAGCAGAGGCTGCAATAAGAGCTGGATGTGATGCTTATTTTGGATATCCTATCACTCCTCAATCTGAGGTGATCGAATATTTGATGATGGAAAGACCGGAAGATAGAACGGGGATGGTCGTTTTGCAGGCCGAAAGTGAAATTGCTGCAATCAATATGGTGTATGGAGCAGCCGGAGCAGGAAAGAAGGCGATGACATCCTCCTCAAGCCCTGGGATTAGCCTTAAGCAAGAAGGAATATCCTATATAGCAGGTTCTGAATTGCCGGCTGTGATAGTGAATGTGGTTAGAGGAGGTCCGGGATTGGGTACAATTCAGCCATCACAAGCAGATTATTTTCAAACTACAAAGGGAGGAGGTCACGGAGATTATAGAATGTATGTCTTAGCACCTGCCTCTGTTCAGGAAATGGTGGATTTTGTGGATGATGCCTTTGAGATCGCTTTTAAGTATCGCAATCCTGTGATGATACTGTCAGATGGGATTATAGGTCAGATGATGGAAAAAGTTGAATTGCCTCCACAAAAACCCCGGCTTTCAGATAAAGAAATAGAAGAACGCTATGGTGATTGGGCTACGATTGGCAAAAGAAAAAATAGGGAAAGGAATATTATTACCTCTTTGGATCTTGATCCTTATAAACAAGAAGCTCATAATCATAAACTACAGGAGAAATACAGATTGATGCAAGAGAATGAATTGAGGTATGAAATGATTGATTGTGATGATGCAGATTATATTATCGTTGCTTATGGCTCAAGTGCGAGGATTTCCCAAAAGGCGATGAACCTTGCGAGAGAAAAAGGATATAAAGTAGGTATATTCAGACTTATTACGCTATTCCCTTTTCCTTCAAAACCTCTTAATGAACTTGCAGGAAGAGTTAAAGGATTTTTAGCTGTTGAGATGAGTTCAGGTCAAATGATAGAAGATGTTAAATTGGCGATTGAGGGCAAAGCCAAAGCAGAACATTTTGGTAGATACGGAGGAGTAGTTCATTCTCCTGAGGAAGTTTTGGAAGCATTAGAAAATCAAATAATAAAGGGATAATCATGGAAATAAAAGATATAATTAAACCGGAAAATCTGATATACACAAAGACCAAAAATATGACGGATAAGCCCTTGAGCTATTGTCCCGGTTGTGGTCATGGTACTGCGCACAATATCACGATGGAAGTAGTAGAAGAGATGGGTATAACAGAAGACACTATTGGCGTAGCTCCTGTTGGTTGCTCTGTATTGGCATATGAATTTATGAATATAGATATGACTCAAGCGGCTCATGGTAGAGCTCCAGCTGTAGCAACAGGTATTAAAAGAGTATATCCTGATAAATTTGTATTCACTTATCAAGGTGATGGAGACTTAGCTGCTATTGGAGGAAATGAAACTCTTCATGCATGTAATAGGGGAGAGAATATAGTCATAATATTTGTCAATAATGGTATCTATGGAATGACCGGTGGGCAAATGGCTCCAACGACTCTTGACGGAATGAAGACTTCTACATCACCATACGGTAGAGAGATAGAGACCATGGGTTCTCCTTTGAAGATGACTGAATTAATCGCTCAATTACCGGGTGTTTACTATGTTACCAGACAGGCTGTCCATACACCACAAGCAGTTAGAAAGGCTAAAAAAGCGATAAGAAAAGCTTTTGAAATACAAAGAGACAAAAAGGGTTTGGCATTTGTCGAAATAGTTTCAAACTGTAATTCAGGTTGGAAAATGGAACCTGTAAAAGCAAATGAATGGATGGTGGAACATATGTTTCCTTATTTTCCTATTGGAGATATCAAAGTGAATGGTAAATTAAAATAAATAATAAGCTAAAAAAGATAATTATGACTGAAGAATTAATAATTGCAGGATTTGGTGGACAAGGTGTTTTATCAATGGGGAAAATATTAGCTTATAGTGCGATTATGCAAGACCAAGAGGTAAGCTGGATGCCTAGTTACGGTCCGGAAATGAGAGGAGGTACAGCAAATGTGACTGTGATAATAAGTGATGACAGGATAAGTAGTCCCATATTGACTAAATATGATACGGCAATCATATTGAACCAACAGTCAATGGACAAATTTGAAAATACAGTTAAGCCGGGTGGTACTCTTCTTTATGATCCTAATGGCATATTGGCACATCCGACCAGAAAAGATATCAATATTTACAGAATAGCCGGGTCAAAATTGGCTACAGAAATGGGAAATGCTAAGGTTTCAAATATGATTATCCTAGGTGCATATATGAAAGCAAGACCAATCGTTCAATTGGAAAATGTAATTTTGGGACTAAAAAAATCCTTACCTGAAAGATATCACCATTTGATACCATTGAATGAATCGGCATTGACAAAAGGTATGGACAATCTGGAAGAGGTACAGGTGCTTTAATACCGGATTGCTTCTGGTTTCGGGTTTCGGGTTCAAGGTTATGTCATCTTGATGTTTGAACGGGTTGCAGTTCTTTGTTTCGTGCATAGAAGTTTGTGTGTTTTTTGCAAAGAGGTCAGGAGAGCTTTTGCAGGGAGAGTGTTTAGATCTGTAACGAAGCGAAAGTCACACATAGAGTAAGCGTACTGCGGGATTTCGGGTTTAGAGTTGGAGTGTAGAAGAAGTAATGAAAGCGAGATGTGTTCAGGTTATTTGTGTTGTATTATTCGTGCATTCGTGGCTTTTTATCATATTTCCTATCTTACAAGACACTAAAATAAATTACTCTCTTTATTCTACTTTGAAGCAATGTGCACCGTCCCTCTCGGGGGAAAAATAAAACCCGGATCTTTCTTTATAGTATTCATTAGGACTATATTTGAGTAGCTCTGAGTATGATTGTCCATTATTGGTTATCAATTGTGGACGCCATCTATTCGTCTCGCAGTCTCCATCCTCATCCAAAATATAAGCATCATCCCAATCAAATGAAGGAGCATTCCTTTGGGAGAAAAATTCAAAAATATAAATGCCTTTATGTTTTGGCATGAATTTGAATTGTAAGAAATATTCATTTCCATCATAATGATAATCAAATACAACAATAGTTTTGCCTTTTCTTAAATTATAAATACTATCAGAAAATACTTCAAAATCATTCAAAAAATCAAATCTATCGAATAAATGAATAATTGTATCAACTTTAATAAATTGACAATGTACCTTAAAATCAATACTATCAAAAGTAAATAATTCAGTATGCTTATCATTCCAAAGTTTATTTGAAAACTTTGAAGTAATCGTAACCGTATCTCCAATATGTATTATGCTATCTGTAGGAACAAATGAAACAGGCAACGTAAAATAATATCTATATTGCTTACATCCATCATCTCCGGAAAAATTATCCGGACAAGCATATAAAAAAATTAAAACTAAGATTAATAGTAGTATTTTTTTCATAACTGTCTATACATTTACAAGCATCAAAATTACATAATTTATCACATTTCCTACCTTACAAGACACTAAAATGAGTTGTAAAGTTGGGTAATGAACCCCATAAACTCACTATTCAACACTCAAAACTAATCTCTCTATTCTACTTTGAAGCAATGTGCACCGTCCCTCTGAGGATGAAAGTTATATCCTACTTTTTCTTTATAGTATTCATTAGGACTATATTCAAGCAGCTCTGAATATGATTGTCCATTGTTGGTTATCAATTGTGGACGCCATCTATTAGTCTCACAGTCTCCATCCTCATCCAAAATATAAGCATCATCCCAATCGAAAGATGAGAGATTTCTACGTGAAATAAATTCAAATAAATATACTCCTTTAACCATTGGAATGAATTTGAACTTGAGAAAATATTCATTATTATCATAAAAATAATCAAAGGCTGTTGTTGTCTTCCCTTTTCTGAAATTATAAAGACTATCTGCAATAATCTCAAAGTCTTTCAAGAAATTAAAGCGACCCTGTGCATCAATTATCGTATCAACTTTAATAAAATGACAACTTATTTTAAAATCAATACTATCAAAAGTAAATAATTCAGTATGCTTATCATTCCAAAGTTTATTTGAAAACTTTGAAGTAATCGTAACTGTATCTCCAATATGTATTATGCTACC
Organism: Saprospiraceae bacterium; assembly: GCA_027011385.1. Classification (GTDB taxonomy): domain Bacteria; phylum Bacteroidota; class Bacteroidia; order Chitinophagales; family Saprospiraceae; genus JADJGA01. The sequence continues at coordinate 5,537 of JALVAD010000520.1, forward strand.
AGTTGGAACAAATGAAATAGGCAACGTAAAATTATATCTATATTGTTTGCATCCATCATCTCCAGAAAAATTATCCGGACAAGCAAAAAATATTGTGCTAATAGTCAGGATAAAAAAAAGTTTTTTCATATCTAAATCATGTATAAACCGGTGCAAAGCACCAATATTTGTGTAATATTATTCGTGCATTCGTGGCTTTTTATCACATTTCCTACCTTACAAGACACTAAAATAAGTTGAAAAGTTGGGTAATGAACCCCATAAGCTTACTATTCAGTACTCAGAATTAATCTCGCTATTCTACTTTGAAGCAATGTGCACCATAAACAGTATTATATTTACTCCAATTTTTATAATATTTTGTATTATAACCCTCATTAGGACTTAGTTTCAAAAGTTCTTTATAGTTATTTCCTTCATTGGTCATAAAATATACATCCCAGGTATCTGTTCTACAATCTCCATTTTTTGTTTCTATTACTTTACCCTTAATATTTGGAGTAGCCCCTATAAGAGAATTAAGATCAAAATAGTAAATTCCCTTATTCTTTGGTATCATAT
>JALVAD010000521.1 GCA_027011385.1 Saprospiraceae bacterium
GTGTGCAGGTTTCTTTTTATTCATTTTTTGTTCTCGGTGGTTCAACAATTTGAATCGGTGTTGCTTTTTCTTCTTTAACAAAAATTGATTTAAGATTCTCCACTAATTTTTCCAATTCTTTATTGTAAATGTTTTCAGGCAACTCAATTTCAATTATGTTGGTGTTATTTGAGTTCCGAAATTGCCCTTTAAAAATTTCTCTTACAAATACTTTCCCGTTATGGATTGAAAGAATTCTTAAAAACTTTGTATTCTCTTTCTCAATAATAAATATTCCTTCTGGGTGAATATCTTTTAAGATTGCTTTGAATCCAAATTTCTTCTTTTCTCCTAATTCACATTTAAAATATAGAGTGTTCTTTTCTTCAAAAAAATCTAACTCATATTTAGCCGATTCGTTCGTTAGCGAATTAAAACTAAATAAGGAGTTTTCAATTGGTGAATCAGATTTATTTTGAGCTATTGTTTTACACGAAGTACTAAACATTATCAAAATTCCGATTAGAAGTATTTTGCAATTCATATTCCTTGTTTCTATTCTCTAAAATTAGTCGATATTTTTTTTAGTATTTGCTAATTTTTGGTTTGTGATTTCGATTTTCTTTTTTCTACTTGCACACAACTATGTTATAAACTGAATAAATTTATATTTATTCCACTTTAATTTATATAATCTATTCTCCTCTATTCCCCTTTCCCACCATCCTCTATTTTGCAATTATCAATTTTTCATAATATACTTTTTTCTTGAGTTTTATTTCTATAATATATACTCCGGTATTGATAGTTTTTGTATTGATTTTAGTTTGTAGATTATCTGATTGTTTTAAACCATTGTATATTTTTTTCCCTGAAATATTATAGATCATTATCTGTGCATCTTGAACTTCAGTATTGCTAAAGTCTATTATAAAATAATCTTCAGCTGGATTGGGATATATTTTTAAAAGCTTTTTACTGTATTTTGCCTCGGAAGTAGCTGTAGTTTTTATACAAATAGAAGTATCCCTTTGGCAATTTGAAACCGTATCTGTGACAGTTAGATTGTAACAACCTTCACAATTCAAACTATCTATATCCTTAAGATTACTATTAAAGTTACAAGGTCCTGTCCATGAGTAAGTATAATTTATGGTGTCATTTGCTGAAATAAATATACCACCGGAGAATGCTTCGTTTATATTTCTAACCAAATCTACTGCAATACTAATTTCATTTGGTTCATTTATATTGAATGTATCTGAAAATTGACAATTTTTTGCATCTGTAATCAAAACGATATATTGACCTTTACACAAATTGCTTAAAGTTGAAGTAGTATCACCTGTATTCCATTTGTATTGTATAGGTAATGCGGCATTTTCAATATCTACAATCTCAATATGACCGTCACAATCACCAAAACAGCCGGCATTTGTTATGTTTTTACTAATCTTTATAGAAGCACACTCATATTTCTGGATTATAGCAGAATCAATTTTGGTACAACCTTGGCTATCAGTAATAGTTACAATGTATGTTCCCGGGTGGAGTTCTGATATTTGATAGGTAGTGTCTCCTGTACTCCAATTTACTAAATAAGGAGGAATGCCACCACTTGGATTCAACGAAGTAATACCATCGTTGATGCCACTAGCACTTTGGTCATTTGAGTTTATATTTGAATTGATTTTTTCAGGTGAAATAATATTGAAAATAATGGATTTAGTGTTTTGTTGAGCATCTTCTATTGTCACAAAATATGTGCCATTGCATAGATTTATTAGGGATTTTGTTGTATCACCTGTATTCCATTTATATTTAATAGGCTCATTCATGTTTAAAACTTTATCAATAGTTATTCTGCCATTACAATCACCATAACATTTATTATCTTCTTTAGAGGTCTGGATTTGAATGGTGTCATCCTTGGACCATTTTGCTTCCCAATATGGTGAAAAATGGGTGTAATTGATAAGACATTCCGACAATGGATCATCCCAGCATCCAACAACCCCATCAGAAAGAGCCAAAAAACTAATGGAGAGATCATTATTTTTATTGCATTCCTCTTCGCTATCAAAAGACTTTACATATAATTCAAAATCCCAATTTATAGTATCAGTAGGAGCTCCGGTACCATACTTATATGATGGAGAACATTTATTGGCATCGCATTTCGGAGAAGCACCTTCTCGCACCCAACAATATCCTCCCGGTAATGCGTCACCTGATTTTATACCACCTGAGCAAGGGCAATCTTCACAAAGTTGGTTGCAAAACTGCAATACTCCATTATCATCTGTATAAGTACACAAAGTTTTTAAATCCTCTGTTGCAAATACTCCACAACTATCTTCGTTGGAATACCACTTAGCTTGGTCAGCAACCGAACTTACGGCAGGATATTTATTAAAATCAAAGCTCTCTGTATTCCAACCATTTCCAAGTTTAGGAAATACTCCCATTAACCAATCATCTCCCTTTACAGTACCATCGAAAATGAAATTTACATGAATTTTTACTTTTTCACCCGGATAAAATGGTCCGTAATATGGTGATCCATTAGGTTCCAGATATTTGAATTCCCTGTCTCTTACTTCAAAGATTAAAGAGGGGTTTGGTTGGCATCCAATTTTGTTATTTGTACAACTACTTATATCACCTATGGTTGCTATGCAAATATCGAAATTAGGATTATCTATGGTATCTCCGTTCATTGAGGAAACTGCGATAAAATATGTCCCCTGTTCACATCCTGTAATCAATGGTGGTGCTTGAGGGAAAAAAGTGGAACTACAAGAAGAACCGGGAGGATTGTAAACAATTGATATATCATTACAATTTCCGGTAGGTGAATAAAATACTGACCAAACCGGTGTCCAGCTGCCTTCAGTTGTTACATAAGAATATAGTTGTGTAGCATTTTTATCTATATTTATTTGAAACCATACTGTCGGGTTTGAACCAAAATCCGAACACCCTCCGGAAAGTCCCTGATTTGGACTAGCTCCCTTTATTGTGCTACATATACAATCTTTTATTATTTCTGCTTCCTCAGGAGTTTCGGGAGATAGGGTTTCTAAATCTGAAATTAATCTACAATTATCAGCATTTACTTCTTTTATTTGCTCTATAGCTATTTTGAAGTCCGCACATTCCGTTTCAGAATCAGAACTGGAGACTTTTATGAAGAGATAATCATTACTAACGCAATCTAAGTTGATGATGATACTAGTTTCTGGGAATTCATTACATTTTGACTTTATATAGTTTGCATTGTTTTCGCATATTGCGTCTTCACTTCCGGAATATACTTCTACGGAAAAGAATCCACTATAATACACATCTGATATATCTATTTGCAAGGCACTAAACATCGTGTCAACTTTTGCTCTATACCAAACGGTATTATCGTCGGATTTATCATCACACTTGGTATTAGCAAAGTCTTTTTCTTCATCATCATTGAAGCCAATAGCGCAACATGTAGTACCATCTATCGTCTTATCCAACTCTAGATCCAAAGGTGGGTTTTCATCGTTGATGCATGGGCTATCATTTATAGGAGATGTATTGAAACGAATGTGAATATCAAATTTCACAAATTTATTGTCTGTATTTACAATAGCCAAATAATAGTATTTACCATCTTCGTTTTTTACATCTATAGGATAATCTAAAACACCTCCTTCTCCACACCAACCATTGTTTTTAGTACATGCACTAGCTTGATCAAAAACAACTATATCAAAGTTTGAATGGATTGCATTATCAACTTTTATATCTAAAGCAGTTGCTCTTTGTGGTATCCGGAATTTGTACCAGACAGTTGGTCCGGCATTAAGGTTGCAATGCTCTATTATTTTTTTATCTGGACAAGCTCCATTATTGCATTTGTTTTCAAAATCATTCCAAAGACAGTTTTCCGTTATTATTAACTCTTCAGCGTTTTTACATTTATTATTAATAGCGCATGGATTATTTTCCATATTTAGAAATGTTGAAGCAATATCAAATGTGCCTGCATTATCGTCAGAAGTGGATATTCTTAATTGGTATGTCCCTTCGTCGAGGCAATTCCAAATAAATTCTGCTTCATCAGCTAATTCACAATAAGACGGAGAGCTGCTGACATCATTATGACAAAAATCATCATCTACATTGGATATTGTTGCAACAATAGTTCCTTGAATAGGAGTATTGCCTGTCGGGGTAATATTGATTTTTATTCCGGTATTGGGATTTTCTATTGTAAATGTATAAAAAACAGCATTGCTCTGGTCATCGGGTTCGCAATCATCAAAATACAGATATGAAAAACTGCACACATTGGTTTGCTCATCGTCTAAAGTGCCGCCGTCACTTAGGTCAAAAAAAGATAAATCTGCACAAGCTTTATCATTATCCGGTTCGCAGTTTAATTTTATAAAACCTGCATCTATATAGTCAATATTAGTACCGGTCACACTAAAAGTAGAAGTAGTCCCATCACCATTATATCCAGTGATATCACTATTATCAGGGTCGGTTAAGATACCCGTACTAGTTGTGATTTTATATGCCTGATACGTATCTTCAGTACTAAATTGAATATAGTAATTACCATCAGGGATATCAGGAAATGCATAGTGTCCATTAATATCTGTATTGGTCACATAGACAATTGCTCCACTTTCTTTAAACAGTTTTACTGTAGCATAAATAACCGGGGGCTCTCCCGGATCTTGTATACCATTTTCATTGGAATCTTCCCAAACACGATCACCGATTATTGGTTGGCTGTATAAAAGATTATTCATTGAAAGCAAAAAAAGAAGAAACACGATACCGCTGAGTTTGTAGAAGTTTTTCATAGAGTTGATTTTTAATAGTAATAGCAAAATATAAATGAAATAATTTCCGATATATTATAGACGCAAATATTTGGTAATACGCTGCCTAGATTAATAAAATAGCATATTTAATTAAGGAAATAAAAACACTTATTTTCGTATTATTGCAGCTCCTGTTATCGTTCCTTCTGTCAATTCTGATTTGTTGCATTCCAAGTATGTATATGGGAAGCTAACACAATCATTACAACATCCTTCCATCGGAGTAAGCAGCATATCCCACCTAAGATTTATAGTGTCTATCCCCATGTTTGTATAAATATAGAATTCATGATCCATACCGATACCTTTAGTTTTTGAAACTCCTTTATCATTAATATAGAACCCTGCAAGCGTATTTAAGTTAAACTCAATAAAACTGTACTTAAATTGATACTTAGGTAAACCAACCCAATTCCGAGTTTCGTATTCCATATTAAGTAATTCACCTGATAAAGTTGAGTCATTGTTTTCTACCTGTATATCATATATAAGACCTAATATACTATCAATGATTATTTCATTACTTCGAAGTAAATCAAGGCTATCATTATCTTGATATGAAATGCGTAATGGTTCGACAAAGTTAAAGCATGCACAGGTTTCACAATCTTCAATAGGCTCTTTTTTACAGCCAAATTGTAGTATTACAATGCCAAATAAAAAATAAAACAATAATTTCTTCATTTTAATCAATTATTTATAGATTATAGATTTTATTGCACTATATATGTAATTATAGCTTCGTTCCAACATGGAACTCGAAACTTGAAACTTTGAAATCATAAAGTTCGTTTCATTCTGACTCTAACCTTATAATATAATCTGCATGATTCTAAATCAATCATTCTATCCCTTCACCACCTGTTTACTATACACGATTCTTTCAAGGTTCTTTTCAGGATAGACGTCAATATCGTAGTGTCCCGTTGGTAATCCGGTGATATTTATTTTTTAATGAATATAATTTTTTAATGAATATAACGCTAAAATCCATATTCTTTTTTTATTATCTAAAAAAACCAATCATCCATTATTCCATCGCCTCAATACAATTTATCCTTCGTCGAACATTATTCTGATGAGCAAATGTCTCTGACTTCGCTTTTTCACTTCTAAAATAATCAATCCTTGTTCGGCATTCGATATTCCAAACTTCAAACTTTTTTTATTGACCGGCTTCAAAATCACTCCTTGCAGTCGCGCTTTAGAGTCCTATATGTCCCAATTCGGACAGTTAGGG
>JALVAD010000522.1 GCA_027011385.1 Saprospiraceae bacterium
CGACATAAGAAAATCCTCTTTTAAAATTAATATAGTTTTGTGTATTATTTACCACGTCTTTTGCCCTAATCGCTGCGCCAAAAGGAAAAGCATGCTTAATAAGTTCCACTTTAACCTTTGTGTTTTTCACGGGGATACCTTTTTTTGTAAAATATAGTTTAAAATCTCCTTTCCTGATTTTTTCGATACGCTGGAAAGCATCTTTTCTCCATTGTGCATTGGGCTCGATTCCGGAATAGCTTATTTTTGTTTTTGGGAGATCGTTTTTATCGATTCCCAATGGGAACACCTCAAATTTTATATCTTTTATGATAAATGCTTGAGGTCTGTAGCCGTACTGTAGTACCAGACCAAGGTCTTTATCGGAAATATCTTTTGTCGATTGGAATTGGACATGGTAAGTGTTCCATTCAGAGGCTAAACTCAGAGTGGTTTCAAGATTGTCCTTGTAAGAATCAGATTGTTGAAACTGGAATAAAACTTTGGCTTCACCGGTTTCCAATCCGGATTCTATGCTTTTTGCTTTAAATGATAAAAGGAATAAGCGATTTTTTTCAAAGTTGGAAGTGATCAAAGGTAGTTTTGTTGAAAGGGTATAAATGAATTTGGGTTGTTGTACGGTTTCAACCTTGTATGAGAAATCGTTTTTTGATTTTCCTTTGATTTTTGTGATTTTTCCAAAATCGCTTTCGGAGGCGATAAATCTAATCTTGTGTTGATCTATGATGTTTTGGCCTTTAATAGCGATAGTTTTATTCTTACCTGAAGTATTAACACTTTGACTACAAGCCGTGAAATTAAAAAATAGTAATAATATAAAAATTCTGTTTGTTATCATATTTTATCTTTTTACCCATGTTATGTCTCTAACGGGACAATGATTAGCTTAGTCTTTCATTTTTCGCACTTGATATTCTCCTGATATTCCGGTAGGGTACAAGGCATCTTATTTTTTTCAATATGGTTTGTGCTGTTAAGAACAAAATGTTGGTAAAACCTTTGTTTTACCTTAAGTGGCGTGCCGTAGGTAGGCTATGTACGGAATAGTATCAATCATTATTGATACTTTTTTCTTTTTTCCATTCATTTAATTTATACAACAAAAGTTTGGTTGTGTTTGGTTCTTTCTTTGCTAAATTAACTTTTTCGTATGGGTCAGATGCCAGATTATATAATTCAATATGGTTCTTTTTATAAAAATTTATCAACTTGTAGTCCCCCTCTCTGATTGCAGATGATTTGCTGTCGCCGGTATTTACCGGTCTAGCATTTGATGAATGCCAAAAAACAATCCGGTCTTTCCAATTCTCCTTATTGTTTATCACAGGGAGAAAACTTTTTCCTTCACTTATCAGTTTTTTACCTGAAATAATATCATATAATGTGGGATAAATATCCATCAGCATCACTAAAGATTTATTTTCTTTTCTTTGTTTAAACTTATCATTCCATTTAATGAATAGGGGAATTTTAATACCTCCTTCATACAGATATCCTTTTCCTGCCCGCAAAGGATAATTGGATGTTGCCAAATGACGCTTTTTTGTTCCGTCATTAGATAGACCGCCATGATCAGAAGAAAAAACAGTAATTGTATTGTCTTCTAATCCTAAATTTCTTAAAG
>JALVAD010000523.1 GCA_027011385.1 Saprospiraceae bacterium
AGATTTGTTAGTTGAGAGTAATAGCGCTCGAAAACATGTAGGAAACAGATTCGAAGAACTAATCAAAACGGTTTTATCCGCAATAGGATTATCAATAAAAAAAATTGTAGTTAATATTCCATATGAAACGGAAGAAGGTGAAAAATTTTATAAGTGTGAAACGGACATTGTTGTTTCTCCTTTTAATAATGTAATGTCAAATAGTCAAAATATTTATTCGGATGAATTGATTATTTCCCTTAAAACAACAACTAAAGATAGAATGCCCAAAATATTTATAGATAAAATACTTTTGGAGAATTTTTTACAACATCCGGTTAGAGTAGTTGGTATATCTCAAAATGATATTCAACGAAAAGGTCTTGATAAAATTAGCTATACGTTTGTATCAAATCTTTTTATGGTTTATACAAGGTTCCTCATTAATCTTGAAGGGTATTATTATCTTGATAGACCGTCGCGCGCTTACGAAGCCCCTTTTAATCAATATATTTTTCCGTTTTCTAAATTTCTGATTACTGATATTTGGAATTTACTTAACCCGTAATTTTTTTCTTCTTTTAATAGCTTCAATTTCATCCCTTTGAGAAGCTATTCTATTAATTATTGCTTGGTTGGTAACTCGTTCTTTAATAACTTGACAATATTCATTCTTTAATTCAGTTCCTAACCATCTCCGATTAAAAGCTTCTGCAACCGCATAAGTAGTACCTGAACCTCCAAACGGGTCTAGAACCAAATCCGACTCATTTGAAGAAGACAAAATAATTTTTTTCAAAAGTTCAACGGGCTTTTGAGTTGTATGAATAGTTTTTTCCCAAGAACCATTGGATAAAGTTGGTATTTCTATAACGTCTTTCGGCTTTGCTCCTTTTGGGTGGGGTTTCCAAATATAATTTTTCTTTTTACCATTATTATATTGCGAACTATCCGCCTGTGGGTGAACTGGATACTTTAAGGTATGTTCATTATATGGAATTCGAACTTCATCAAGATTAAAAGTAAATTCACTACTTTTTCTAAAATGTAAAATACTTTCATGTGAACGCCCCCAATCATTTCCAAGATTTGCTTTATTTCTATAAAACCAGACTAACCATTTGCAACCGTCAAATAAATGACTAGCTGCCCATTTTAAATCCGCAAGAATTTCAGAAAAACCACAAATATAAAGCGTTCCAGTTGGTTTCAAAATTCTATGCGCTTCCTCTATCCAAAGCATACTCCAAGTTACATATTGTTTCTGAGATTGGAATGTATCCCATTCCGCTTTTTTTATATTATAAGGTGGATCGGCGAAAATTAAGTCAACAGATTCGTTCTCAAGAGATTTCATGAACTTTATTGCATCTAAATTATATAATTTTCCTAATTCAGTTTGGAAGTATGGTTTAGGTAATGGTTCAACTTTTGTTTTGGTTGAAAAATCAAGTTGTAATTCTTTTACGAAAGATAACACAGCTTCTCTGGAATAAACTCTATAATTATTAATCGGATGTCTCGAAGAGGGAAATTTGCCACTTTTGTCCCATCTTCTTAAGGTTTCCTTGTTTACGCCGATTATCTTAGCGGCTTCTGCAATAGAATATAATTTCTTCATTTTACACTCAAGTATATACAACA
>JALVAD010000524.1 GCA_027011385.1 Saprospiraceae bacterium
GTATCACCCTATAGTAACAATGATATATCTTAAAAAATATAAAATTTAAGAGAAAAAAATCAAACTTAAGGCAACCCTTTCTTATAAAAAAGCACCTTATAAATTGTAGGATCCTAATAAAAAGAGATTATATCATTTAAAATAAAAAAAAAGATTAACATGAAAAAAGTATTTTATTTATTATTCGTTTTAGGCGTTTTATCTTTTAGCATATCTTCATGTACAAAAAATGAAGAACCTGTAAAGATACCGGTTGTTACTCATTCAGGTTCCGGAAATGGTGTTTTGGTAACTGATTATTGTGAAGAAATAGATGATTGGGCAGAGGCAAACTATCCCGATGCGACCATAGATAGTGTTTTGTTAGTGACATATTCCAATCCTCAATCAGGAGAAGATTTTCAAGAATATGTACTTTATTTAAGCAACGGTGTTACAGCAGGATTTGATGCTGATACATGTGAGTTTCTTTGGGAAACTTGCCCAACTGAATACGATCCGGTGTGTTGGGAAAACAATACTTATAATAATTTATGTGAAGCTATACAAGCGGGAGCTGATTCAAGTGATGTTGAAGCCGGTGCATGTTGTACAGATGATTGTTCTGAAGACTTTAATCCGGTATGTTGGAATGATGTCACTTATGAAAATGAATGTGTAGCTTTATGTGCTGGAGCAGTAGCTTCCGAGATCACTCCGGGTGCATGTTCTCCTTGTGAAGATGATTGTTCCGATGAATATGTACCTGTATGCTGGAATGGCGTCAACTACGACAATGAATGTTTAGCTTTATGTGATGGGGCGGTGGCTTCTGAGATTACTCAAGGAATATGTGGTGGAGACTGTATCAATGATGCTATTTCCAATACTTTCCCTACTGCGACAGTAGTCAGTATAGTTTCCGGATATTCAAATGTAGGATATGGAAACGCATTCTACGCAGTCACATTAGATTTCAGTGGCGCAGAAGTTGTTGTGTATTTTGATGAAGATTGTAATTACTATACTATGTGCGATTGTGATACAACTGTTGACATTCAATGTGCAGGCTCAACAAATTATTTAAATAATTGTGAAGCGGAGTGTCAAGCTCCCGGAGAAACAATTACATCAGGACCGTGTTCATGAAAATTGAATTAACATAATTTTTCTCAAACATGTGTTGGTCACAGTAAAGTGTGACCAACACTGTGTTTTAAAAATAAAAGACTATATTTGAGATAATAAATTTAACTTTGTTCTATGAAGAGATTTTTTACAATTCTACTATTATCGTTTTTGTACTTAAATTTTCTGGGTTCGCAATGTTTGGTTAGAGATATTCCTATTTCAGAAAGAGCTATCAATAGCACCCATATAGTTAATGCAAAAATTATTGATTCACATAGTTTCCAAAAAGAAGGTCATATATACACTAGTTATAGTCTTAAAGATAATAAAAACGGACAAATAATTCACTTAATAGTCAAAGGTGGTCAATTTGGTGACCTTATAGAATTGATTAGTCCATCCTTAATTTTGAATATCGGTGATGAAGGGCTGTTTTACCTTAACAAATCTATAGAAAGTTCAGATAGCAATCCACTTTTCACTCCTGCGATAGGTGTTCTAAGTTTTATAAAATATAATCCGGCAAATGAAACTTTTGAGGATTATTTGCATATTTATGCTCCTAAAGACTTTCAATATACACCTGCAAGGACGGATTTGGAACAAACAAAAAACGATGAGAATATTTCATTTAGATATTACCCGAGAATAGATTTAATAAGCCCTTTAATTGTTACCGCAGGAACAAAACAAGTTATTACCATTAAAGGAATCAACTTTGGGAATAATGCTGCCGGGAAAGCGCTAATTGAATTTAGAAATCCTGATTATGCAACTGGGTCTGTTATTGCATATCAGAGTGTATCCCCGGAACACATCCTGTCTTGGACAAACAATAAAATAGAAGTTTTAGTACCAGGAAAAGATCCTTATCTTGGAAAAAGTGGTGCTGCCAGCGGAAATATAAGACTTCGCAATACATTTGGAGAGGTCTGTCTTTCTTCACAAAAAATAAAGGTTCTCTACAACCAATTTAGTAATGGAACCAATGGAACTCTGTTGGTCAATGACAATGATTTTGGTGGTTATACATTGAGTTACAATGAGAAGTTTAAAAGTATTCCTAAGAGAGTTTCCGCATTTGAAAGAGCATTGGAATCTTGGCAGTGTGGAATTCACTCCAGTTATATTGCAGATGGTTCGACAACTTCCGTCAGTTGTCCTGCTAATGATGGAATCAATCTGGTATCTATGGATACAAAGTGTAATATGTCACCTGAATTACTTGCTCAAACCACACATTGGTTTATTCAATGTTCAAAAAGCAATACGATTCTACTGGAAATGGATTTGATATTTGACGATGCTGTCAAATGGTTTTATGATACTACAAAAACTCCTACCAATAAATTTGATTTTGAAAGTGTAGCACTTCATGAACTTGGACATGCGCATGGTATGGGACATGTTTTGGAAAAAGAGAACATAATGTTTGCCAATTTTTTCCCTGGAGAAATGAAAAGAATAATAGATACCAATTCAGTCAATTGCGGGCTAAATATCATCGAAAGAAGTAGTAAATTTAATAATTGTACTGATGTAGATTCATTCATCCCTTATCCGGAATGCGGTTTGCCATGTGAATTATTTTTGATGGCTATTCCTACATCGGATTGTAATATTGACCACACAATAGAATATACCATTACGGCTATGCATAGCAATGTAGGTAATAAGGGCTTTAATTTGTTTTTAGATGGTATCAAAATTGACAGTTTAAGTCCAATAAAGTATAATCTAACCGGGCAAACACCGCTAAAAATTCGTATTCCGGGGGATGGTCTAAATCACATCTTAACCATCCAAGATGTATTGAACGAAGACTGCATCGCAGAAGATTCCATTAGCGTTCAAGATTGTAATTGTTCCTTGGTGCTTGATGTGTATCAGACTTCAAATTGCAAAAATGGAGTCATCAACTATACTTTAAATATTAGTGACACAAACGGTAGTAATGCCGGTTTCAATATTTATGTTGACAACATCCTTTTAGAAGATAGTCCGTATGAATACTCCAACGACGGTAGTACTATTATTCAAATTGAACTTGAAGGAGATAATCAAAACCATTTGATAGAAATTCGAGACAATTCAGACGATGATTGTATTGTCTCTTCAACAATAAAAATTCCAAGTTGTACTTGTTCTCTTGATATGTCTTCCGTTCTCTCATCTGATTGTAACGAGAAAGAGCAATTAGGTGTTTCTCTGCAAATCATCTCCGAGAATCCCGGATCTTCCGGTTTTAATCTATATGTTGATAATAATTTATATGACGGTAGCCCATTCCCGTATATGAGTACCGATACGACAAACTTGATTATTTTTATGACAGGAGATGGAAATACCCATGAAATTAGAATCATAGACAGCCAAGACGAAGATTGCTTTACAACACAAAGCATTTCTCTACCGAATTGTCAATGTGAATTGGATTTTACGGCAGAAAAAATATCCGGTTGCAATGCCTCCAATGAAATCCTTTATAAACTTATTGTTAGCAATCCGGTTTCACAGAATAATGGTTTCAACCTATTTGTTGATGATATTAAATATGGAAATAGTCCGTACAACTATAGCTCATTTGATACTACCGAAATAATAGTTAATTTATCTGGGGATGGAAACAAACACTTTCTCAGAATTGAAGATATAGATAAAAATGATTGTAGTATTACAAAGGAGGTTTTTGTGGAAAATTGTGATTGTGCTCTGGAATTATATGCAAAACAAACCGGTGAATGCACGCCTGAAATGTATATATCATACAAGTTGACAATAATCCATGCAGACAAACAGGGAGAACAATTCAATTTATGGATAAATGGTGTTTTAGACTCTAATTCACCTTATGATTATAGTACAAATGATAGTACGACATTGAATATTTCACTTCCAGGGGATGGTCTCACTTATCTGATAGAAATAAAAGACCTTACAAATCCAAATTGTGTCGTTCAGAAATCCATCACTACACCGGTTTGTGACTGTCAACTATCATTTGTAGCTACACAGATTTCCGACTGTGATGAAACAAAAAACATAGCTTGGTCGATAGAGGTATCTAATTCTAATACAGTTTCAGATAAATTTTTATTGTTTGTTGATGGTATTAATATCAATCCTGATGGTTATAAATATACGGCTCCTAAAACTTATATTGAATTCAATATCTCTGGAGATGGGGAAAAGCATAAAATAGTAATTCAAGATAAAACAATAACGGATTGTCTCTTTCAGAGCGAAATTCAATCCCCTGATTGTAATTGTAACTTAAGTCTTGAAACCGCTATAGAATCGGATTGTGATGAATTCAATAATATAGAAATATTAGGTAGCATTATATTGAAGAACATTTACAGTGATAGTTTTTATGTATTTGTTGACGGAGAGATGATTGATGAAAATCCATTTAAGTATGAAAACAAATCTTTTAGCAATTTCAAATTTAGTATGAAAGGTGATGGCTTAAATCATCTTATTAAAATTCAGGATACAAGTGATGAAGAGTGTAGCTCAATCACTACGATTCTCGTTCCGGATTGTAGTGATGTCGAGCCGGAATGTGAACTTTCATTTTTATCCGTACAATCAAAAGAATGCGAAGATGATCAAATGGAAATTATCGTGTCATTTAAAGGGGCAAAACAGCCTTCTGAACAATTTGAAATTTATCAAAACGATCAAGTTGTACCATCTTCGCCCTACAACTATCATAGTTCAGGAATAAATACATTGTCAATCAATGCTTCTTGTACAACTACAACTATAATGATCAAAGACTTGCAAAATGAACAATGTAAAATTGATACCACGATTATACCTGTGTTTAAAAGTGAAGGATTTCAAGTATATCCCAATTTATTCAATTATAACGAGGTTTCTCTACAAATCAAAGGAATTTCAACTGAAGATTTCGACAAGTTATTACCCATAAATATTTATAATTTTGTTGGTGAAAAAGTGTATAGTGGCTATATTTTGGGGAGTCCTAAGATGACTTTGGATTTGAAAGATAAAGTTTTCTCTTCCGGAGCGTATTTTCTTATTATATCAAATAATAAGGATTATATAGCGAAGTTTGTCACTGTGAATTGACCGGATGTTTTGTTCCCTCTACTTAATTATCAATTAGTACTATTGATTTTTTAGCACTTTTTATTAAATCAGAAATAAACAAATAAGCATCAAAAATTTGTCTGTCAAAAAATATCCCTTGTTTAGGTTTTATTTCTTTCTTTTCGATTTCAGCAAAAACCTTTTTTTCTCATTCATTTAACTTATAGCGTCGCTTGCATATAATGGGAGTCTGCGCATTAACCCCAATTTTACTGACATTTTACTCCCTAATTATTTGATATTCAGTTCTCATTAATTTCTATCTTTTACTACAAATCCATACTTAAAAATATTTTTATTATCTCTATAAATCGGAAAACTTCCGCTTATAAAATTATCTTGATTTTTTAATGCGGATTTAACTTCTTCTTCAACAGTCATACCGGGATAAGTCAGGTAATAATCTTTCAGCCAAAGTCTTGTCAAGTTATAAGCCAACAATTCCTGACTTTTTAATAATGCGGTTGTTTTGTAATCATAAATTACGGACTTGTTTGTATTTTTATCTTTACTACGTGCCAACAACACAACTCCGTGACATACGGCTCCGATTTTTTTCTCCTTTCGAAAAAACAGCGGGATTATATTTTGTAAAATTTTACTTTCCAAATACTCTTTTACTCCTTTATCGTGTCCGCCGGGTAAGAAAATCCCGTCATATTTGGAAACTTCGATTTCATTATAGGGTATCGGATGATTAAAATCATTGCTTTCGGACATTAATTTGTATGCATCTACACCGTCTTTTCTTGCTTTAACCCGCATTATTCATAAGTATTGATTTTTGACTAATAATTTTTCTAAAAATATCAAATTGAAGTTTCAATTAAATATATAAACAATTTTGTGTGT
>JALVAD010000525.1 GCA_027011385.1 Saprospiraceae bacterium
CATTTTAAGTAATTTACATCCTACTATTGCATTGTCTGATCTGATTAAAGATATTAAGGTCGCATCTTCTATTTGGATAAAAGAAAATAATATATTTCCAAAATTCAATGGTTGGCAAAAATCATATGGTGGATTCACCTATTCTTTTGATACAAAAGATATTCTGATTAATTATGTTAAGAATCAGGAAGAACATCATAAAACAATCACCTTTGAAGAGGAATTTATATCATTGTTAAATGAACATGGTATTGATTATGATAAAAAATATTTGTTTAAATAATATATTGATTATTATTGAACACCTTTCAGCGTTCTTTTTCTCTCTCACATTTACCCCGCATTTCATACGGGGCTAATCACATAAAACCACTCCCGACGAAAGTTGGGACAAGTTTCGTGGTTTTGCCCTCTATCGTGTGTTTACCATAAAGAATTCCTAATGAAAATTTAGGATAAGTTTGTTTCTCTATAATATTTCAAATATATTAAAGAATTATCAAAACTTGCATTTTTTGCAAGTATTGATAATTCTTGATTGTTTATTGTCTTATTCCATTTTTTTGTGTGAAACTGAGCATCATATTTCCTTCCAAATCCCAAATAGTAGCTCGGCTATAGATATTTATATTTGAGAAATAAATATGATTCTGTAGATATCCTGCTATATAGCGGCATCCTCACAATATAAAATCCAAAAAATTATCCCTGTTTACGTAGTCGAATGTGGCATTTTTATATGTTTCTAACCAAGTTTTGGGAGGCTTGGGTATTTTTGTGTTCCATTTGAATTCGTAAGCGTGTAATTTACCGGCATATTCTTCAATGAAATCTATTTCAGCACCGGTATAAGTTCGCCAGAAATACAGGTTTTTGTGTTCTTCCCGGTAAGAATTCAATTTCATTCTTTCAACTATTAAAAAATTTTCCCATAATTGACCTCTGTCTACTCTAAATTCCAAATTTGAAAAATTATTTATTATTGCATTTCTAATGCCGAGGTCATAAAAATATATTTTATCTTGCTTTTTTATTTCTTTTCTCAAATTTTTAGAAAAACCCGGTAATCTGAATATCACAAATGATTTCTCCAGCAAACCGATATAATTTTCGACTGTTTCATTGCTTAATTTTAAGTTTCGTGCCAATTCATTTATCGAAACGAGGTTTCCGATTTGAAATGATAATAATTTCAATAAATCATATATTCTATTTGAATGTTTAATATTCGCTAATTGCAGAATATCTCTATACAAATAAGAAGACGACAACTCAAGTAGATGTGAAATTTTTTCTTTGCGCGTTTCCAAGTTAAACAATTTGGGATAAGTTCCTATTGTTAGATAATCACTCAAAGATTGTCTTATCTCAAATTTATTGTAAGAATTTATTAATTCACTTATTGCTATGGGGTAAAGAATATAAGTTTTGGTTCTACCTGTCAATGGCTCACTGATTTTATTGGCAAGATCAAATGATGAGGAACCGGACAAAACTATTTTTAGTTGCGGTGTTGAATCATGCAAAATTTTTATATTGATTCCAATATCCTGTATATTTTGAGCTTCATCGATAAACAATACTTCATATCCTTCTACCAACTCCTTCATAAGTCTTAGAT
>JALVAD010000526.1 GCA_027011385.1 Saprospiraceae bacterium
ACAAGATGGACTGTAAATAAATTATACACTTTGGGATTTACAACCGGATATTTTAAGAATGCAAGTTGGTCAAAAAATTCCCAAAGAAATCTTTTGCTATGGGAATGGAATATATCGGATAAGTTTATCGGCATAGGTGGAACAACTAAATTACTTAATAATAAATTACTACTTGGTGCGGAATATGAATTACATAGTATTAATGCCGATTCATCAAAATACATTGATAATAAAAGCTCAAATAAAAACGGATTAAGCAGTATAATTAGAGTCGGGAGCGAATATTATCTATCGGAAATAATTACTCTTCATTTTGGATATAATCTGATATTACAAAAATATGATTTTATTTATGGCGGTAATAATTTTGTCGGCCATAAATTAACAGCCGGTTTAAAATACATTGTTTCCAATCAATTGGAAATAGATTCAATGTTTCAATATCAAAACATTAAAGCAAGTGAAGGTCTCAAATATAAAAACAATGTTGGTATGTTTGTTGTCCTTAGATTTTTTACTTTCTGATTATATACTGAACTCGAATTAAGTTTCGGAATTTACTATTTTCACCAGTATCACAGACAATCTTGTCTGTGTGCCAAATATGAGGAGAATGTATTATTTGTTTATTTCACAGTCCAGAAAGCATTCGCGGACTGTGGTACATTTTCCCGAAAACCAAAATGAGATTAATGTATATTAAACCCAAATTGGTTTTAGATAATCGTATAAATTTACTTAGAGGAATTTCAATGAAAACTTTTTTAACTGCTGCAATTTTAATTTTCTCTTTCTTAATTGTTAATGCTCAGGAATGGCGAAAAGTAACATCTGCGTCTTATGGTTCACTTTCGGATGTTTTTTTCATTAACGAAAATACCGGATGGATGGTTGGCTCAAAAGGTGTTATATCAAAAACAACCGACGGTGGGAATAATTGGTTTTCTCCGTTAAGTGAAGAAATAAATATCCCGAATACACTTTATAGTGTGGATTTTTTTGATGAAAATAACGGTTATTTCGGAGGCAGTAAAAATCTATTGTTAATAACAACTGATGGCGGTTTAACGGTTGATACGGTAACATTTCCTTCGGATGATAAAGCTGCCATTAAGGGAATTCACTTTATAGATACAAATACAGGGTGGGTTATTTCCTCTCAAGCAAAAACCGCAAAACTTTATTATACATCCGACGGTGGAAATAATTGGACAATACAAATAAATGAACCTAGTAGCGATTTATCCGGTATGTGTTTTTATTCATCGACCAAGGCTATTTGTGTTGGCGGCGTAAAAAACGGGATGGCAATTTATACAACTAATGACGGAACTACTTGGACAAAATCACCAATGCCTACTTTACCGGTATCGTATTCCAAATTGGATTTATACGGTGTTGATATATTAAGTGAAACGGAAGCTGTTATTGTGGGATACGGTTCAAGTGCAGTCGGATTACAACCTTCAATAATATTGAAATCTACCGATGGCGGTGCAAATTGGAATTTTATGCAGCAGACCGAAAGCAATCAGGTTTATACAACTCTTTATGATGTTACTTTTAAAGATGCAACAACCGGAATTGCCGTCGGGGGTAATGCAACAACAGGTTATATAA
>JALVAD010000527.1 GCA_027011385.1 Saprospiraceae bacterium
TTTATATTTAGAGCATATCTATAAAATTGAAAATAACTCTGATTATGAAAATGAGGAATTAGAGAAAAAACTTGATGAAGCAAGAGACAAAGCAAAACTTATCAACAAAGAGATACGCCAACAAGATTTAATTATTCATAATGTCTCTATCAAAGCATTATCAAGATTGGGAAGACTTATTAGAAAGATGTCAAATTGGAGAACTGTAATTGAACAGATGCAACAAAGTCTTATTATTGGACATAACGGTCGATTTTTACAAAAATCAAATCCAGAAATTTTGGATAAGCCATATAAGAATAACAAAGAGACCTTGGTAACACTCAATGAAGATGGAACTTTAAATATGCAAGTTGTTAGTTGGAAAATTGATGACTTATATAACTTTTATACAGATAAGTTATTACTTAAAAAAGATACAGAACTCTATTGTAGTCAAAATGATTTTTCAGAGGCAATAAGCAGTAATGATACACTTAAGGTATCAAAAAATAGAGAAACTACCATTCAATTTAGATACACTTTTTATGTCGCTGATACCCTTTTTGATGAACTCTCTTTAGAGGATATAAGTATGAGTGTTGTAGCTATAAATTGGAACAAAATCAAATTTACAGGAAATACAGGTAAACAAAAAGCATTTAAAACAATGGCAAAAGATTATGATGAGGGTTACATAGATGATGTTTATGATAATGGTATAAAAAAGGCAACTGTTAATTTTGAAATTAGACTTCCTAAGTTTGAAAATAATGATAATCTTATTGGTGGATTAAAAGTCAAAATCAAAGCACCAAATATATCAATTGAAAGTGAAGAAGAGTTTATATTTAAAACTGAAGAGGAATAATTTAGATGATTCAATATGATATTTTTATGAGTAGGCTTAGAGAAAATAGATGTATTAAAAACAATTTTCGTCTATCAAAAGAAGACTATTTGGTTAGTAGAAGAAGCTTTCCTAATTTATATGATAAAGAGTTTAATAAACAAGAGGGAGATTATCTAAAAATTATCTCATCCTTTATTCACGCATACAATAGGGAGGTTCTAAATCTTCCTAAAATAGAGCTAGAAAAAATTCAAAAATTCTATAACACTATAATAGTAAGTGATGATAAATATATCAACGAAAGAACTATTCATCTATATATTTTTCTATTTTGGGAAAAATTAGCTTGGGATAGAAAGATTATTCATAAGGTTAAAAAAGAGAACTTTTTCTATGAGGGGCAAAAAATAAATTATAATAGTAACCCTAAATTTCAAGATAATTTATTACCTCATATTTCCAATAATTGTGATTTAATTTACTATAATGAGGAGCATTTTAGAGTAGAATTAATAGAGATTAAAAATGTTGATTTAGACGATAGGGCTATCTCTCAAATTCAAAGATATTATCGAAATACAAATTTAGTATGTGAAACATATAAACATAATCTGAATATTTTGAATCTACAACCAACATTAATAATAAAACATGAAAAGAGCATCTCTAAAAAAGCTCTATTAGAATATTGGCTTACATTTCCAACATACTTTAGAGAACTACTACAAATTTATAGCTTTTCATACTGCAAAGATAATGAAACTTTAAAACTAACTGATTTGAAACC
>JALVAD010000528.1 GCA_027011385.1 Saprospiraceae bacterium
AAAGAAGCGAACATTATGCCCAACGGAGATAGTATCAATGAAGATATATGGAAAAAATTGACAGGGTGGGATAATTGTGAGGGCGGATATCCCGGTACACAAAATATAATAATACTTGATGATCCTGACAATATACACAGCGGGAAGAGACTTTACTATATTATACATAAGCCGAGAGTAT
Organism: Saprospiraceae bacterium; assembly: GCA_027011385.1. Taxonomy (GTDB): domain Bacteria; phylum Bacteroidota; class Bacteroidia; order Chitinophagales; family Saprospiraceae; genus JADJGA01. The sequence goes on from JALVAD010000528.1 coordinate 182, forward strand.
TTAACGGTTGGTATGATGATCCTCTCAACCAACTGCGCTATACGATAGTGGATATGGATATGGACGGAGGTCTTGGAGATGTTACTACAATTAAGGATTCTACATTTTACAAACAAAAACAGGTATTAAGCAGTTATCTTACTGCCATACGGCATCAAAACGGCAGAGATTGGTGGATAGTGCAACCGTTGGAGGAAGATTCTTCTTTTGTATATTTTCTGCTTACCAAAGACGGTATCGAATTGCAAGGATATCAAAATAGCCATGAGTATTTCAAAAAAAGTGGAACAAGTTCTGCCGGAACAGCCAAATTTAGTTCAGATGGTAGCAAATATGCATTATATGCCTATAAAAATAATCTTCACGTTTATGATTTCGATCGATCCTCAGGAATCCTTTCAAATCATAAAAAAATAATTATATATGATTCGATAGATTTTTCAGATATAAGGTTTAATAGTGTAGAATGGTCACCCAATAGTCGTTTTATTTATACAGCATCAAGAGATGAGTTACATCAAATAGATACTTGGGAGGAAGATTTGCAAGATGGTGTAAGATTGATAGATACTTATGATGGCACGCAAAACCCATTTCCTAATACTTTTTTTTTGATGGCACTTGGACCGGATTGTAGGATATATATGTGTAGTACCAGTGGCAATGCTGCATATCACGTGATAAATCATCCTAATAGGTTGGGAAAAGCTTGTGATTTTGTGCAAAATGGTATAATCTTACCTTATGAAGCCGGATTTGGTTCAATGCCCAATTTTCCACGTTTTAGAGTTGACGAGGAAGATAAATGCGATAGTACTATAGTCTCGGTATTCGGAGATTATGTATATTATCGCAGGGATTTGGAAGTATATCCCAATCCATCATCGGGTATATTCAATGTACGGATACCGGATAGATTAGGAAAAGGCAAACTGGTTGTAACAAATATCTATGGTCAGATAATAAAAAAATGGGAAATAAGCGGTATATTCAAAGAAAAACAAATAGATATCACCGGATTTCCAACGGGACACTATAATATAGACGTCTATCCTGAAAAGAACCCTGATAGGATAGTGTATAGCAGGCAGGTGGTGAAGGTGGGGAAGTAGTATGGCTGTCTGAATTAGGCTGTAGCGAAGCGAAAGTCCTGAGTAGCGAAGCGTACCGAAGGAATTTATTGGATTTTGATAAAATTTGATAAAATGTTTGTTGTTGAGGAGAAAGCTTTATAACTTTATCCGGTTTAATAAAATCTTTGATATGAAATATTTTATACTATTATTCTTAAATCTTACTTTTCTTTATACAGATTCCTTTGCACAAAATAAACAAGATTATGTATGGTTATTTGGATTAGATCATACTCCTTCTCCGATAGATAAGGGGTATCGAATAGATTTTAATGTAAAACCTTTTACAATTCAGGTTACTAATAATGGTATTGGATTTGCTCAAAACAATGCTTCAATATGCGATAAAGACGGGAATTTGTTGTTTTATACAAATGGATGTGCAGTGCTAAACAAAGAAGCGAACATTATGCCCAACGGAGATAGTATCAATGAAGATATATGGAAAAAATTGACAGGGTGGGATAATTGTGAGGGCGGATATCCCGGTACACAAAATATAATAATACTTGATGATCCTGCCAATGTCGATAGCGGAAGGAGACTTTACTATATTTTACATAAAGCTATTGTATTCAATGGATGGTATGACGATCCACTCAACCAATTGCGCTATACGATAGTGGATATGGATATGGACGGAGGTCTTGGAGATGTTACTACAATTAAGGATTCTACATTTTATAAACAAAAACAGGTATTAAGCAGTTATCTTACAGCCATACGGCATCAAAACGGCAGAGATTGGTGGATAATACAACCGTTGGAGGAAGATTCTTCTTTTGTATATTTTCTGCTTACCAAAGACGGTATCGAATTGCAAGGATACCAAAATAGTCATGAGTATTTCAAAAAAAGTCTTACGAGTTCTGCCGGAACTGCAAGATTTAGTCCCGATGGATCAAAATATGCTTTATATACATACAATAATCAATTAAATATTTATAATTTTAATAGATTAAATGGTAAGTTATCTAATTATAAGAAAATATATGTTTTTAATCCGGATAGTATTAATCCTAAAAATATATGGTTCTCAAGTGTGGAATGGTCTCCCAATAGTCGTTTTGTATATACTGCAACGAAAACTAAATTGCATCAAATTGACACTTGGGAAGAAGACTTACAAGATGGTGTACGTTTAATAGATACATACAACGGCACAATAGATCCGTATCATACAATTTTTTTCTTGATGAATTTGGGACCTGATTGTCGTATATATATGTGTCCGACAAGCAGTACGAATTCGTATCACGTGATAAATCACCCGAACAGATTGGGCAAAGCATGTGATTTTGTTCAAAACGGGATAAAACTCCCAATAACATCAGGTGCAGCATCAATGCCCAATTTTCCACGCTTTAGAGTTGACGAGGAGGATAAATGCGATAGTACCATAGTATCGGTATTCGGAGATTATGTATATTATCGCAGGGATTTGGAAGTATATCCCAATCCATCATCGGGTATATTCAATGTACGGATACCGGATAGATTAGGAAAAGGCAAACTGGTAGTAACCAACATCTATGGTCAGATAATAAAAAAATGGGAAATAAGCGGTATATTCAAAGAAAAACAAATAGATATCTCCGGAATGCCAACGGGACACTATAATATAGACGTCTATCCTGAAAAGAACCCTGATAGGATAGTTTATAGCAGACAGGTGGTGAAGGTGGGGTGAGGGAAAAGTATAAAGGCTAAAAATTAAAATCTGATAAATGATAAAGTTTCAAGTTTCGGGTTTATTGTAGCTTCAGGTTTAAAGTTTTAAGCTGTAGCGAAGCGAAAACTGGAGTGAAACAGAAGTCCCGAGTAGCGAAGCGTACCGAAGTATTTCGGGCTATTTAGTTTTGGGTTTCGAGCTGTTGCAAAGCGGAAGTCCCGCAAAGAGAAATGTACTGCGGGATTTCGAGTGGCGAAGAGCATCTAGCGACTAAGGAGAAATTGTGTCAAGGGGTTTGGTGTTTTGGAATATTGAATGTCGATTAACGATTGAAGATTTTTGAAGTGCGGAAAGCGAGGTCATATACACTAGCTTATCATGGTTATTATCGATATTCAATCATTAAATTTCACCATTATAATACAAATTTCAAATTGATTCTTATATTTATCTTTTGAAATTGATATTAATCTGCTTTAGTGATTTTTCAATATCTTCAGTTGGTAACAAACACGCACCATCAATACATGTGTAAATTAACGTTTTACCGTCAATATATCTGTCCTTAAGCAAAGGAATCGTACTTTTTACTCTACTTGATGCGATTAGTTTATTAGGAATATATTTTGCCAAGATATCTTTTGTCACTTCGTTTGCATTGTCTCCAACTATAGCTATTTCATAAAATTCACCGATAAAATCACTGTAAAGCAAAAGCCAATTTGAAAATCCGGAACCATAGGATTTAGCCTGAATGATTATATTTTTCAACATTTGCCTTGATATTTCCTTATAGGATTTATTCTCATAATAGTGACTCAATTTAAAAAGATTATTTGCTATAATAGAATTTGAACTTGGAATAACTCCGTCGTATGTTTCAATCTTCCGAGTAATCATTTCTGGATCTTCGTCAGAAGTGAAGAAAAACATCCCACTTTCTTTATCAAAGAAATGCAATAAAGTATACTCGGTTAATTTTTTTGAAAGATCCAACCATTTTTCATCTGATGTGCTTTGGTATAGAGAGATAAATGCATCAATTACCAATGCATAATCTTCTAGATGGCCATTGATTGTGCTTTTACCTGATTTATAATTATGAAAAAGACTCAAATCCTCTTTCAGTTGATATTTTAGTATAAATTCTGCATTTTTTAGTGCAATATCAAGAAAATGTTTATCCCCAAATGTATTATAAGCATCAACATATGCTTTTAGCATCAATGCATTCCAAGATGTAAGTGTTTTATCATCAAGTCTTGGTTTTGACCTTTTGCTTCTATACTCAAAAAGCTTCTTTTTCCATTCCGATACTTTTTGCTTTAATTTAACATTGTCAATATTATACTCTTCTATAAATTCTTCATCGGTTTTGTTTTTAATCAAAACATATTTGCCACGCTCCCATTTTCCATAACTATTAACATTATAATACTCTTTAAACAGAGGATAATCCTCTCCGAGGAGTTGTTTTAATTCATCTTTTGTCCAGACATAGAAAGTTCCTTCTTCAAGATGCCCTGTTTCGTCTTCACTGTCTGCATCAAGTGAAGAATAAAAATTGCCTTTATCTTCCATCAACTCTCTTTCGACAAAATTCAAAGTTTCTAATACAATATCCTTATATGTATTATTGTGGTTTAATCGATAGGCACTTGAATATAAACTCACTAATTGAGCATTGTCATAGAGCATTTTTTCAAAATGTGGAATATGCCATTTGCTATCTGTTGAATATCTGGCAAAGCCACCTCCAATATGGTCGTAGATTCCCCCTTGAGCCATTTTATTAAGTGTGAGTTCAACAAATTTTAATATCTTATTGTCATTATTTTGAACTGCGTATCGCAAAAGGAATTCATAATTGTTGGGTAGGGGAAATTTAGGTGCTCGAACTGTTCCTCCGTATTTGTAATCAAAACTATTTTCCCATTTATTTACTATTTCTTCTAGGGTTTTAGACCTAAATTCTACTTGTTCATCATTTGTTTTTATCAAATCAGCCTGCTTTACTTTACCGGTTAATCCCTCTGCATATTCGACCAACTGTTCCGGATTATCCTTATACATATCTGCCAATTGCTGCAAAGCGTTCATCCACTTATTTTTTGGAAAATATGTTCCACCCCAGATAGGACGACCATCGGGTAGGGCGACTACATTCAAAGGCCATCCACCTCTTCCGGTTAAAATCTGAACAGCTGTCATATACACTTGATCAATATCCGGCCTTTCTTCACCATCGATTTTGATCGAAATAAAATTATCGTTCATAAGTTTTGCAACTGTAGTATCTTCAAAGCTTTCGTGTTCCATTACATGACACCAATGACATGCAGCATAACCGATTGAGATAATCAATAATTTATTCTCTTTTGTTGCTTTTTCCAAAGTTTCAGGACTCCAAGCATACCAGTTTACCGGATTATGTGCGTGTTGTAGTAAATAAGGGCTTGTTTCATTAATAAGTTCATTTGTATATTTATGCTCTTTCATATTTGTTTTGTTTGTGCTATTCTGACTTTTGCAACTTAAGAAGCTGAGTATTATCAAAAGTATTTGAAATAATTTATCCATATCTAACTTTTTGATTATACAACAAAATATATAGTTAATAGATGCGAAAACTGATGTTTATAGAGCGAAATGTCGTTTATCCTACATTTCAGTAAAAAACTAGGTACTATTGAACTGCTTAGGTGTATTTTTTTTTTTTCGCTTACGGTCTGAGCCCTGTTTATTGGCATAACCGGACCAAAATGATTTCATTTAATTTGGTTTCGCGTTCCCAGTTCCGAGTCTTGAGTAGAAAAGCGTACTGAAGGCTTTCATGATTTTTGATTCCTTGTTTGAAATTTCAGGTTTTAATTTTGTTGGCTTGTTGGGGGAAAATAAGCGAGGTCAGAGCCACTCGCTTATCATGGTTATTATCGATAATCAATCATTAAATTTTACCTTTTTAATATTTATAAGGTATTACAATTAGTCCACGACATCCAGATTTTTTCCATCCTTGATTATAATTTTGGAGTTACTGTGTAAAAACAATTTCTTC
>JALVAD010000529.1 GCA_027011385.1 Saprospiraceae bacterium
TTGAAATAGTAGAACCTGAACGCAACAAAGAAGAAGGTTTTTGCTGTGGAGCAGGTGGGGGACGAATGTTCCTCGAAGAAGATACTGGCACAAGAATAAACGAAGAACGCACAAAAGAGTTGTTAAACACAGGAGCAGAAATTATTGCTTCAGCTTGTCCGTTTTGCATGACAATGATAAATGACGGCTTGAAAGCTGAAGAAAAGAATGAAGAAGTAGTTGTAAAAGATGTTGCTGAAATTATTCTTGAACAAATTAAATAACTTATTTACAAATTAAACTAACTGGAGGACTCATGAGTCAATCATACGAAGACATGTTAAATCACTTAAAAGAAATGGAAGTTGATATTCAAAAATTTTACGAAAAAGGTCAAGCAGCAGCTGGAACACGTATTCGTAAAGGATTAAGCGAACTTAAGAAAAAAGCTCAAGACATGAGAAACGAAGTTCAAGCACTTAAAGTTGAAAGAAAAGGTTAATCCTTAGTTTCAAAAAGTTAATAACCGCCATTGGAATTTTTCCAATGGCGGTTTTTTTATATATTCGTAATTTCTACTTCATTACGAGGAGTCCGTTGTTTGGACGACGAAGTAATCTACTGTAGATTGCTTCAGAAAAAATCACTTCGCAATGACTTTTATAATTATTTAAATTAGGTATTAAGACTGTCATTCCCGCATATTTTTAGCGGGAATCTCCAACAATAGCAAAAGATTCCCAATAGAAGCACTTGGGAATGACAGAAAAATTGAAGTTATTGAGCAACCAAAGTTATATTATGATTCATAAATTATTTTTAACATCCATATTTTTAATCTTTTCCACTAATCTGTTTGCAGAGGGAAATGAGCAAAGTAGCGATTCTTTATCCACGCTTGAATTTAGTTTTGTTGGCGATTTAATGTGCCATTCAACTCAATTTAAGTTTGCTAAGGTAAACGATAGCTTGTTCGATTTTAAACCAGTTTATAGAGAGATAAAACCTTATTTTGATAATTCTGATGTGGTTGTTGGTAATCTTGAAACTGTTATTGAGGTTGAGGGAGTTAAGTTTTCGGGCTATCCAGTTTTTAATACGCCAAAAGAATTTCTTGAGGGATTAAAATTTGCAGGTTTCAATTATCTTTCAACTGCTAATAATCATTCGTTCGATATTAATCAACGTGGGGTTTTAAGCACGTTAAAGCATATTGAAAATTCTGGACTTGAGAGTTTTGGTAGCTACAAATCGCAATCAAATCGCGATTCGGTTGTAATTCATGAGCAGAATGGAATTAAATTTGCATTTTTATCATACACTTACGGAGTTAATCTTTACAAAATTCCAAAAGAAAAAAGTTATCTTGTAAATAGAATAAATGAAGAGTTAATAGAAGCAGATATTAAAAATCATCGCAAAAATGGTGCAGATTTAATAATAGTTCTTTTCCATTTTGGAAAAGAATACGCAACCAAACCAAATAATTATCAAAAAAACATTGTTAGCAAAACAATAGAGTTTGGGGCAGATATAATTATTGGTTCACATCCCCACACTTTGCAGCCAATTGAATATTTCAAATCGGAAAATGGAAATATTGATAGTGGGTTTGTAGCATATTCGCTCGG